>CAYMOD010000015.1:0-18239 GCA_964391945.1 uncultured Rhodobacterales bacterium
AGGATTTCGGCCACATGAAGGTCTTGTAGTAGAACCCGGCCGAGAACAGCATGTGGAACCGGTCGCTCACCCCGCCCATGTCGAACCCGAGCGAGGGCCAGCGGTTCTGGCTCTCGGTCGCGAGGCCGTCGAAGATCTCCTGCACCGTGGCGCGGGTGTTCGGCTCGAACCGGCCGGGGCCGCGGCGGGTGCCGACGAGCGCGTTCGGCTCGTCCGAACCCGCCGTCACCGGCCCGCGCGGGCGGTGGTACTTGAACGAGCGGCCCATCAGATGCGTGCCGTTCGCGAGCAGCGCCGAGGCGACGGTGTCGCCGGCATAGCCCTGGACGGTCTTGCCGTCGAAGGTGAAACGGACGGGGCGGCTGCGGTCGATGCGGCCGCGGCCGGCAACGCGACGGAACGTGCTCATGCGCTCAACTCCTTCAGTCGGGCCTCCACCACGGCCTCGGTGGGGCGCGGCTCGCCGGTCTTGTAGGTGAGGAGGAACTTGTCGCCGACGGTCTCGCGCGCGGCGTTGAAGAACCGCGCACAGCCGTGGACGTGACGCCAGCGCTCGAAATGGACCCCGCGCGGGTTGGTGCGGATGAAGAGATAGTCGCGCCATTCCTCGTCGGAGAGGGCGGAGGGATCGGCGGGCCGCGCGACATGCGCTTCGCCCCCGTAGGTGAATTCGAGTTCCGGCAGGTCCTGCTCGCAATAGGGACAGCGGATCAGCAGCATGGCGGTATCCTCAATGCACGGTTTTCGCCCGCGGGCATCTCATGCGCGGTCTTGATCAATGCGCGACGGCGGCGGCGGCGGCTTCGTCGATCAGCCGGCCGGTCGTGAACCGCTCGAGCGTGAACGGCGCGTTGACCCGGTGCGGCTCGTCCTTGGCGATCGTCCAGGCGAGCGTATGCGCCGCTCCCGGCGTCGCCTTGAACCCGCCCGTCCCCCAGCCGCAGTTGACGTAGAGATTCTTCACCGGCGTCTTGCCGACGATCGCCGAGCGGTCCGGGGTCACGTCAACGATGCCGCCCCATTTCCGCAGCATCCGCATCCGGGTGACCTGGGGGAAGATCTCGCAGATCGCGGCGACGGTATGCTCGATCAGCGGCAGGCCGCCGCGCTGGGAATAGCTCACATACTGGTCGGTGCCCGAGCCGATCACCAGCTCGCCCTTGTCGGACTGGCTGATATAGGCGTGGACCGCGTTCGACATCACCACGCAGGGGAAACAGGGCTTCACCGGCTCGGAGACGAGGGCCTGGAGCGGGAAGCTTTCGAGCGGCATCCGCACGCCCGCGCTCTCCATCACCACCGAGGTATGGCCGGCGGCGGAGACGGCGACCTTACCCGCGCGAATGAAGCCCCGCGCGGTCTCGACCCCCTCGACCGCGCCGTCAGCACCGCGGCGGATGGCGGTCACCGGGCAGTTCTGGATGATGTCGACGCCGCGCGCCGCGGCGCCGCGCGCATAGCCCCAGGCAACGGCGTCGTGGCGCGCCGTCCCCGCCCGCTTCTGCAGTGCCGCGCCGAGCACCGGGTAGCGCGCATCGGGCGAGATGTTGAGCGGCGGACAGAATTCCTTCGCCTGCTCCCGCGTCAGCCAGACGTTGTCGACGCCGTTCAGCCGGTTGGAATGGACATGGCGCTGGAAGCTCTGCACGTCGTGGACGTTATGGGCGAGCATCAGCACCCCGCGCTGGCTGAACATGACGTTGTAGTTCAGCTCCTGGCTCAGCCCCTCCCAGAGGTCGAGCGCATGGTCGTAGAGCCCGGCACTCTCGTCGTAGAGATAATTCGAGCGGATGATGGTGGTGTTGCGCCCGGTGTTGCCGCCGCCGAGCCAGCCCTTGTCGATCACCGCGACATTGGTGATCCCATGCTCCTTGGCGAGGTAATAGGCGGCGCCGAGGCCATGGCCGCCGGCGCCGACGATCACGACGTCGTAGGCGGCCTTGGGCTCGGCCTCCGGCCATTGGACATCCCAGCCCTTGTTGCCGGTCAGTGCATTCCGGAGAATCGACATGGCGGAGAAACGGGTCATCGGCGAGGCTCCCATCGGCTGCTCCCGTACTCCTTGTCGCGTGCCCAGGCGATTCGCGACTGTATCGATGCGACAGTAAGGCGTCATGTTTGCGTCACGGGGATGGCGCGGGACGAAATCCGTCCCTCTCGTCCCTACCAGTGGTCTGCCGGCGCCACCACGGGCGGGCCGATGCGCCGCACCACGATGCTCCCGGCAAGGGGAACGATGCGGTAGCGGGCACGTTGGCCGGCAGTTCCGCGCCGATCGGGAGGGCCCGCATGTACCGCATTCTTCTCGCCTGTCTCATCATCCTCATCGGCGCGGTGCTGGCCGCGGGCGGCATCTGGCTGATCGCCCTCGAGGGGAGCTGGGCCTATCTCCTCCTCGGCCTCGGCCTCATCCTCTCGGGCGCGCTGCTCTGGCGCGAGCATCCCGCCGGCCTCTCGATCTACGGTATCGTTCTTCTCGGCGCGCTGATCTGGGGGATCTGGGAGGTCGGGCTCGACTGGTGGGCGCTGGTACCGCGCGGCGCGCTCCTCGTCGTCATCGGGATCCTGCTGCTGCCGCTCGCCTACCGCTGGTATCGCCGCCGCGAGCGCCCGCAGGGCAAGAGCGTCGGCGGCCCGGCGAGCGTGCTGGCCGCGGGCGTCCTGATCGCCACCGTGGCCGGTATCGTCGCGATGCTGAACGATCCCCACGACCGCCCCGGCAGTTTCGACGAGGCGCGCATGAATACCGACCGCGCCGTCGAGATGGCGGGCGTCGCCCCGGGTGAGTGGCCCGCCTACGGTCGCACGCCCCACGGAAGGCGCTACTCGCCGCTCGATCAGATCACGCCAGGGAATATCGGTGCGCTCGAAGTCGCCTGGACCTACAACACCGGCGAGTTCAGGAGCGAGGACGATCCGGGCGAGACCACCTACGAGGTGACGCCGATCGTCGTCGAGGACATGATGTACATCTGCACGCCGTTCGCGACGGTGATCGCCCTCGATCCGGTGACCGGCGAGGAACACTGGCGCTTCGATCCGCAGCTGAAACAGCCGCCGACCGCGACCACCCAGCACATGACCTGCCGCGGCGTCACCTATTTCGACGGCGACGCGGCAGAACTCGAAGGGCAGCCGACCGCGGAGATCACCGATGCGGAGCGGGCCGAGCTCGTCAGGCGCAGCGCGGCCGGGGTGACCACGGAGGCGGCCGGCGTGCCGCAGAATGTCGTCACCGGCTTCGCCGCCCCCGACGCGCCCAACCCCCGGGTCGAGCGTGGACCGGTGGACGCGGTCCCCACCCCCGCCGATTGCGTGCGGCGGCTGTTCGTGCCGACCTCCGACGGCAGGCTGATCGCGATCAGCGCCGAGACCGGCCGGATCTGCCCCGGTTTCGGCGGCGAGGACGGAACGGTGAACCTCTGGGCCAACATGCCGAACGTGACGCCGGGCTCGCATTATTCGACCTCGCCGCCGGTCGCGACCGACCGGCTGATCATCGTCGGCGGCACTGTCAACGACAACGCATCCACAACCTCGCCTTCGGGCGTCATCCGCGCTTACGACGCCTATACCGGCGAACTCGTCTGGAATTTCGACCCGGCGCGGCCCGAAGCGACCGAGCCGATCCCCGACGGCGAGACCTATACCCCGAACACGCCGAACTCGTGGTCGGTCTCGTCATGGGACCCGGAGCTTGACCTCGTCTACATCCCGATGGGCGTCGGCTCGCCCGACCAGTGGGGCGGCAACCGCGACGAGACCGAGGAGCGTTTCGCCACCTCCGTCCTCGCGCTCGAAGCCGACACCGGCGCGGTGGCCTGGGTCTACCAGACCGTGCATCACGACCTCTGGGACATGGATGTGCCGGCCCAGCCCAACCTCATCGATCTCACCATCGACGGCGAGACCGTGCCCGCCCTCGTCCAGCCGACCAAACACGGCGAGGTCTACGTCCTCGACCGCCGCACCGGCGAGCCGGTCCTGCCGGTCGAGGAAGTGCCCGCGCCCCGGGGTGCCGCGCCCGGCGACTGGGTGGCGCCGACCCAGCCGGTCTCGGAAATCTCCTTCAACCCCGAGCCGCTCGAACCCCGCCACATGTGGGGCGCGACGCTGATCGACCAGCTCGTCTGCCGCATCCGCTTCCACCAGCTCCGTTACGAGGGCCGGTTCACGCCGCCCTCGCTCGAAGGGACGCTCGTCTATCCGGGCAATTTCGGCACCTTCAACTGGGGCGGCGTCGCGGTCGATCCCACCCGCGAGGTCATGTTCGCGATGCCGGTCTACCTCGCCTTCACCGTGCAGCTCATCGAGCGGCCGGACGCGACCACCCGCGTGGTCACCGAAGAGGGCGACCCGGTCTTCAACGAGAATTTCGGCGCGCCTTTCGCGGTCCGCATGTCGGATTTCCGCTCCTTCATCGGCCTCCCCTGCCAGCAGCCGCCCTGGGGCTACATCGCCGGCGTCGATCTCACCACCGGCGAGACCGTCTACCAGCACGTGAACGGCACGGTACGCGACCTCGCGCCCTTCCCGATGCCCTTCGAGATGGGCGTGCCGGGCATCGGCGGGCCGATCATCACCGCCGGCGGAATCGCCTTCCTGTCGGGAACGCTCGACTATTACGTCCGGGGCTATGACCTCGCCACCGGCGAGGAGATCTGGCGCGCCCGGCTCCCCGCCGGCGGCCAGGCGACGCCTTCCACCTACGAGGGGCGCGACGGGCGGCAGTATCTCGCCGTCGTCGCCGGCGGTCATGGCTCGACCGGGACGAAGGCGGGCGACGCGATCATCGCCTATGCGCTGCCGGAGGGCGGGTAACGCAGGCTTCCGGCTGATCTGATCCGTTTCCGGGGGTTGCAGCCGTAGCCTCCATCACGCCGAAGGCGCGCCTCCGGCACGACATGCCCAAGCGCGCCTCCGGCACGACATGCCCAAACGCGCCTCCGGCACCGACGCGGGCGCTTTGGTGCCCACCATGGCTGGCCGCCCACCCGAGCCCGTCCAACAGGAATGGTTCGAGATATTCGGCAAACGAGGCTCGCCCCGGTGAACGGATTTTCTGGCATGGAAATCCGGAGAGCAGTGCCCGGGGTGCGGGGGCGGCCAGGCACCCCGCCGGTGCAGGCGAACACTCCTGCGCCAGACAGAAAGCAATATGCGCACCCGCGCGCTCGATCTGGCGCCAAAGGGCGCCGCGCGGCACCGCGCACTGGGCCTCGCCATGTGTGCCTGCCGCGGCTGACACAGGCAAGTTTCATCCACGGTTCGAGATCAAGGACCTGAGGGATTTTCACGCGTGGGCACCTTTCGCCCACGGCCTGCGGGTCTACTCCTCCGGCGCGATCGGCTCGAGGTCGAGCCTCAGCCGCGTCTCGTAGGCGCGGCTGATATGCTCGTGGATGGCGGCGTCGGCGGCGGCGCCGTCACGGGCCTCGATCGCACGGACGATCGCCCCATGCTCCTCGAGCGTCGCCTCGCCCCGCCCCTTGGCCACGAGCGAGCTGTGCGCGACCAGGGCCATCGTCCGGTGTACCATCTCGAGCTGCTGGATCAGGTAGCGGTTGTGGCTGGCAAGGTGGATCTGGCGGTGGAAGCGCTTGTTGGCCCGGCTGAGCAGTTCGGGCCGGTGGACGAGGTCGCGGTCCTTCTCGATCATCTCCCAGAGCACCCGGATCTCCTCGGGCGCCGCGTGCTGGGCCGCGAGCCGCGCCGCCAGCCCCTCGAGTTCGGCGCGCACCACGTAGAGCTCGCCGAGCTGGTCGTGATCGAGGGACGAGACGACGAGGCTCCGCCCGTCGCGTGCCAGCACCCCGTGCGTCTCCAGCCGCTGCAACGCCTCGCGGATCGGCGTGCGCGACACCCCGAACCGCTCCGCGAGTTCCGATTCCACCAGCCGGTCTCCCGGCCGGAACAGGCCCTGATCAATCGCGTCGAGCAGGAGCAGATAGGCGTCCTTGTGAGTGTGAACGGGTTGCATGGCCGGGAAATTGTGCTCAGGAGAGCGCCCGAAGGCAACTCACCGCGGGATCAGCGCCCAGAAATCGAGGTCGAGAAGGACATGCGGCAGGTATTTGCCGCCCTCGTCCTTCAGCCCCTCGCCGCCGCCTGCCTTGATCGCGACCAGCCGGAGCCGCAGCGCGCCGACGCCCGGGCTGTTCGTTTCCGCCCTGTCGAGGATCTCCGACCACGCGCTCACCGTGTCGCCGGCGAAACAGGGGTTGGCATGGGCGCCCCCGTTGATCGCCACGATCATCTGCGCATTGGCGAGCCCGTTGAACGACAATGCCCGCGCGAGGCTGATGACATGGCCGCCATAGACCAGCCGCCGCCCGTCCGGCCGCGCCATCGCGTCGAAATGCACCTTGGACGTGTTCTGCCAGAGCCGGGTCGCCATCATGTGCTCGGCTTCCTCGACCGTCACCCGGTCGACATGGTCGATCCGCTCCCCGACCGCGTAGTCATCCCATCGGTAAGGCTCGCCCGCCTGGACGAAATCGTAGCTCTCGAACGTGAACCCGTCCGGCACGATGAGGTCTTCCGGCGCCACCACAGCGGCAAGCTCGGGGACCACCGGCGCGGCGACCTCCGCCTCCGGGTCGCGCTTGCGCACCATCACCCAGCGCGCGAAACGCATGACGGGGGCGCCATCCGCGTCGCGCCCCTCGGTCCGCACCCAGACAACGCCGGTCTTGCGGCTCGAGTTCTCCTTGAGACCGATCACCTCCGAGCGCGACGTCAGCGTCTCGCCCGGATAGACCGGCCGCAGGAACCGCCCTTCGGCATAGCCGAGATTGGCGACCGCGTTCAGCGACACGTCGGGCACCGACTTGCCGAAGACGACATGGAAGGCGGCGAGATCCTCGATCGGGCTCTGCTTGAGGCCGCAGGACCGCGCGAAGGGATCGGAGGAATAGAGGGCGAACCGCGTCGGATAGATCGCCCCGTAGAGGGCCCGGTCGCCCTCGGTCACCGTGCGGGGCGTCGCGTGTTCGAGCACCTGCCCGATCCGGTAGTCCTCGAAGAAATTGCCCGCGCGCGTCTTGCCCGGTTCTGTCTTGCTCGCCATGTCCTCGCCCCTCAAAGCTCGCCGAGTTTCATGCCCGGCGCGTAATCCGCCTCGACCTCCTTCACCACCGCCTGGCCGCAGCGCATCGCGCCGGTGGCGGGATCGGCGGCATAGACGGGATTGCCGTAGAGCTGCCAGCCGCGGGAGAGCGCCTCGGTGACGCGGTGGCAGAAGGTGGCGGAATCGTCGCCGGTCAGGAATCGGTACGCGAGCATCGCCTCACCCAGGGAAGGGCCGGACGCCGAGCCAGACATGGATCGCCGCGACGATCGCAAAGACGACGAGGGTGATCACCACGAGCCGCACATCCCCCATGGCTGTCCCCGGTGCCGGGCGCTCCCAATGCGGCTCCTGCGCCTTGATGATCGCCATCTGCACAATCGCCCAGACCGCAAGGCCGAGGAACAGGACGATCGAGGCGAGGTCGCCGTTCACCAGCAGGTGCGCGAAGGCCCAGACCGTCACGCCCATCAGCATCGGATTGCGGAACCAGGACCGCGCCCGGCCCTTGGAATGGCCCATCCCGAGGAGCGCAATCGCCACCAGCATCAGGAGATTGTTGATGTGGATCGTCCAGAGCGGCGGATCATAGACCGGGACGAACGGCGCGCTGCGGTAGCCAAGGACCATCAACACGACGGCCAGCACCATGACGGTGGCGATGACGCCCTTGGTCGGGCCGTCGCCGAGGCGGGTCGCAAGCGCCTGCCGCCTGTCGGGGAAGGCGCGCCCGAAGAGGTGCGCGCCGCTCCAGAGGAGGAGCCCGAGGATCAGAAATGCCATGCCGGGTTCAGCCTTCCGTCAGCGCCGCGATCGTCTCGGCCCGGGCGATGGTGCGCCGCGCCGTCTCGACGTGGAGATTCTCGATGATCCGGCCATTCAGGACCGCGACGCCCTCGCCGCGGGCCATGGCCTCGTCAAACGCCGCGACCACCGCGCGGGCGCTCTCCAGTTCGGCCCCGGAGGGCGCGAAGACCTCGTTGGTGATCGCGAGCTGGCCTGGGTGGATCAGGGTCTTGCCGTCGAAGCCGAGCGCGCGCCCCTGCTCGCATTCGGCGCGGAGGCCCTCGTCGTCGCGGAAGGCGTTGTAGACGCCATCGATACAGACGAGGCCATGGGCGCGGGCGGCCATCAGGCAGAGCGAAAGTGCGGTCAGGATCGGCAGCCGGTCGGGCGGCGTGGCGCAACCGAGCTCCTTCACGAGGTCGTTGGTGCCGAGCACCAGCCCTTCCAGCCGGGGATGCGCCGCGGCGATCGCATTCGCCTCCAGCGCGCCGAGCGGCGTCTCCATCATCGCCCAGATCGTCGTCCGGTCGGAGGCCTTCCCCATCCGCTCGGCGACTGTGGTGATATCGGCCGGCGTGCTCGCCTTGGGGATCAGGATGGCGTCGGGCCCGCATTGGATCGCGGCGGCGAGGTCGGCCTCTCCCCATTCGGTCGAGAGCGCGTTGATCCGCACGATCAGCTTGCGCCGGCCGTAGCCGCCGGTGCGGACCGCCTCGGCCACGAGTTCGCGGGCACGCGGCTTCTCGGCCGGTGCCACCGCATCCTCGAGATCGAGGATCAGGGCATCCGCCGCGAGCGACTTTGCCTTGTCGAGCGCCCGGGGATTCGAGCCGGGCATGTAAAGGACGGACCGGTAGGGATGGCTCTGGTTCTGCATGGCGACATAGACCGTGTGCGGCGCAGCAAAGTCAAGAGCCGAGACGCGCGCCTCCCAGTCGGAGGTACGGGCGGGGTCTCAGCGCGAATCCGTCTCTCCAGGCGCTTCCTTGTCGCTTCCAAAGCGCGACCGGGCGCAGACCAGCCGACGGACGGCGCGCTGACGACGGCTTCCCTGCCTGCGATCAGATGGGTACCAGCGCCGCCGCCACCCGGCGGGCTTCGGCGAGAAGGACGTTATAACTGCGACAGGCCGAGCCGGTCGTCATCGCCTCGACACCGATCCCGGCCGTTTCAAGCCGGGCGCGGATCTCGGGGAGGAGTTCGAACGCGGCTCCGGTGCCGATGATGAGGGTGTCGAAAGCCTCCGCCCGATCGAGGAAGAGGCTCATGTCGTCAAGGCCGGGCCAGGGCCGCGGCCCGTCCGGCAGGAGGGCAAGCGGCCCCTCATGCACGACGCCGCCAATCCGGAAGAAACCGGGGCCGTAACCCTCGATCGGAAGTCTTCCGGAGAAATCCGTCTCGCTCGCCCGGACCATGATCCTGCTCCCCCTGTGCTGCGACAGCCGCGCTGCGCCGCCCGAGACCCGCGGGTCTCAGGCATCGACCCTGGAGAATTCCGTTCCCGCCTTGGTGTCGGGCTTCGACCAGTCGCGCTTGACGCCGAGCCAGAGGACGAAGGCCGTCGCCACGTAGATGGAGGAATAGGTGCCGACGCCGACCCCCCAGATCACCGCGAAGGCGAAACCGGAGATGACGTCGCCGCCGAAGAAGAAGATCGCCAGCAGCGCGAGCAGCGTGGTGAGCGAGGTCATCACCGTGCGCGAAAACGTCTCGTTCAGCGAGAGGTTGAGCACGTCGATCAGCGGCATCTTCTTGAACTTGCGGAGATTCTCCCGCACGCGGTCGAAGACGACGACGGTGTCGTTGATCGAGTAGCCGATGACGGTGAGGAGCGCCGCGACGATTGTCAGGTTGAACTCGAGCTGCAGCAGGCTGAAGACGCCGATCGTCAGGACGGCGTCATGGACGAGCGCGGCCACCGCGCCGATCGCGAACTGCCACTCGAACCGCATCCAGACGTAGATCATGATCCCGACGAAGGAGAGGACGACGGCGAGGATGCCGTCGCGGACAAGCTCGGCCGAGACCGTGGAACCGACGCTGTCGACCTGGAGGAAGTTGATGCCGGGGAAAACCTCGGTGAGCCCCGCCTGCACGCGCGCGATGAAGGCGGCGGTATTGTCGGGATCGTCGTCGGGAATGCCGAGACGCATCAGCACCGTGTTGCGATCCGCGCCGGTATCGTCGGAGATCTCGGTCACGTTGACATCGGCGACGCCGAGCTCGGTCAGCGCCGCGCGGATATCGGCCACGTCCTCCGGCTCCGGGGTCGCGGCGATGATCAGCGAGCCGCCGCGGAAATCGACGCCGTAATTCAGCCCCTGCACGAGGAAGATGCCGATCGAGGCAACGACGCCGAGGATGGAAATGGCGAGCCACGGCCGCAGCCAGCCGAGGAAGTTGATGTTCAGATTTTCCGGCAGGAGGCGCAGGCGCATGGGATCCTCCTAGACCGTCACGGTCTTCGGACGCCGCCGGTCGTACCAGGTGGCGATGATGAGCCGCGAGAGATAGATCGCGGTGAAGAACGAGCAGAAGATCCCGAGCGCGAGGGTAACGGCGAAACCGCGCACCGGCCCCGATCCGAGCATGTAGAGGATGAAGGCGACGATCACCGTGGTGAGATTGGCGTCGAAGATCGAGGAGAACGCCCGTTCGAAGCCGAGCTGGATCGCGCGCGCCGGTCCCCTGGCGGATTTCAGTTCCTCGCGGATACGCTCGAAGATCAGCACGTTGGCATCGACCGCCATGCCGATCGTCAGCACGATCCCGGCGATGCCCGGCATCGTCAGCGTCGCCCCGAGCAGGCTGAGGAGCGCGAACATCAGGACGAGGTTCATCAGCAGCGCCACGTTCGCGATCATCCCGAACATCCCGTAGACCGCGACCATGAACACCATGACGGCGACGAGCGCGACGACGCCGGCGATCATCCCGGCATCGATCGAATCCTGGCCGAGTTCCGGCCCGACCGTCCGCTGTTCGAGGATGGTGATCTCGGCCGGGAGCGCGCCCGAGCGCAGGAGGATGGCGAGCTGGGTCGATTCCTCAAGGCTGAAATTGCCGGTGATGATGCCGGTGCCGCCCGGGATATGGCTCTGGATCACCGGGGCGGAGATCACCTCCTCGTCGAGGACGATGGCGAAGGGACTGCCGATGTTCGCCGCGGTGTAGCGGCCGAAGGCGGCGCCGCCCTGCGCGTTGAAGCGGAAACTGACTGCCGGCTGCCCGTTCTGGTCGAAGGTGGGCTGGGCATCGACGAGCTGGTCGCCCGAGACGACGGCCCCTCGTTCGAGCACGTAATAGACACCCTCCTGATCCGTCGAGGGATAGGTGACGGTGTTGAACCCCTCGCTCGCGCCGGGCTCGGCGGCGCGGCTGATGACCGGGTGGAAGGTGAGCCGCGCGGTGCGGCCGATGATCTCCATCAATTCCTCGGCCGAGCCGATGCCGGGAACCTGGATCAGGATGCGGTCGGCGCCCTGGCGCTGGATGGTCGGCTCGCGCGTGCCGGTCTCATCGACGCGGCGGCGGATGATCTCGAGCGATTGCTGCATCGTGCGCTCGTCGATCGCGGCCATCTCGGCATCGGTCAGCGTCACGACGATCTCGTCGCCCGCGGCGGCAACCTGGATGTCGCGGGTGCCGCCGCCGATGAGCGAGAAGACCGGCTGGGCAAGGCCCCGCACCGCCTCGACCGCGGCGCCGGCGCCGGCCGGATTGCCGATGCGCACGCGGAGTTCGCCCGGCGGGCTCTCGATGCGGCGGATCGAGCCCACCCCGTCGCCAAGCGCGCGGAGTGCGTCGCGCACCTCCGGCCAGAGCCCTTCCAGCCGGTCGCCATAGACGTCCTCGGTCGCCACCTCGACGAGGAGATGCGCGCCGCCGCGCAGGTCGAGGCCGAGGCTGACGAGGCCCGAGGGCAACCATGACGGCCAGAGGGCGGCATCGGGCCCCGGCGCCTCGCCGGTACGCGCGGCAAGCTCGCGCGCATCGGTCGCCCGCTCGACCCGTTCGTAGAGGACGTTCGGGAAGGCGATCACGATCCCCACGAGGCAGATGCCGATGATGAGGAGCCGCTGCCAGAAGGAAAAGTTCAGCATGGGGACCGGGTTCCAGATGGCCGTGCCGGCAGGCCGGCGCGGGAAGGGGCCTCAGGCCTGCGCCGGCTCGGTCTTGCTCGTGACCTGGGCGATGGTGGCCTTGACGACGCGGACGCGCAGGTTCTGGGCGAGTTCGACCTCGACCTCTTCGTCGCTGACCCTGGTGATCTTGCCGATCAGCCCGCCCGCGGTGATGACCTGGTCGCCGCGGCGGAGCGCCTCGACCATCGCCCTGTGCTGCTTGACCTTCTTCTGCTGCGGCCGGATCATCAGGAAATACATGATCACGAAGATCAGGACGATCGGCAGGAAGCCGATCAGGCTTTCGGCGGTACCGCCTCCTGCGGCCTGTGCGTAAGCCGGCGATGCGAACATGCGTCATTCCCCGTCTGAAGGACGGCGTCGCTCGCGCGCCCATCGTTGAAATCGCGCGGAACCTAGCGGGGGGGCAGGGGCTTTGCAAGCGCGGACGGCGGCGATCCCGGCGGTTCTCGCGGAGGTGCAAATGACCCGGGCCCGCAGGCGCGTGCAGGAGATGGTGGCGGAGGCCGAGGCGCTGGTGCCGCGGATCTCGCCCGCGGAGGCGACAGCCCTCCAGATGGCCGGCGCCCTCGTTGTCGACGTGCGCGAGGCGCCCGAGATCGAGGCCGGAATGATCCCCGGCGCGCTGCACGTCCCGCGCGGCATGCTCGAGTTCTGCGCCGATCCGGAGAGCGATTTCCACCTTCCCGCGTTCCGCTTCGATCGGCCGGTCGTCCTCTACTGCGGGATCGGCGAGCGCTCGGCCCTCGCCGGCCGCACGCTCCTCGAGATGGGCTACACGCGGGTCCTCAACCTGCCGAGTTTCGACGAATGGGTGCTGGAGGGCCGCCCGGTTGCCGCGCCGTCGCGGGAGTGAGCTTTCCCTGTCCGGGGCGAGTCGCTATATCTTCGCGCCATCACGCCAGCGAGCCCGGAGAGAGCCGAATGATCCGTGCCCATGCTCAGCTTCCGAAGGCTCCGGCCAATTACGCGCCGCTGTCGCCCTTGAGCTTCCTGCGCAAGGCGGCCGCGGTTTTCCCGGACCATCCGGCAGTCGTCTACAATGACATGACGCGGAACTGGGCCGAGACCTACGCGCGCTGCCGCCGGCTCGCCTCGGCGCTCGCCCGCGCCGGGATCGCGCATGGCGACACGGTGTCGGTCATCGCCTGGAACACGCCCGAGCTTTACGAGGCGCATTTCGGCGTGCCGATGGCGGGCGCGGTGCTGAACGCGGTCAACACGCGGCTCGACGCGCGCACGATTGCCTACATCCTCGACCATGCCGAGACGAAGGTGCTGATCACCGACAGCGAGTTCGGCGCGGTGGTGCGGGAGGCGCTGCGCCTTGCCAGGGCGCGGCCGGTGGTGATCGACATCATCGATCCGGCGCATGCGGGCGGCGCGCGGCTGGGCGCGCGGGATTACGAGACGTTCCTCGCGGACGCGGACGCGGATTTCGCCTGGTCGCTGCCCGGGGACGAATGGGATGCGATCACGATCAACTACACGTCGGGCACGACCGGCGATCCGAAGGGCGTCGTCTATCATCACCGCGGCGCCTATCTGAACGCGGTCGGCAACACGCTCGAATGGGCGATGCCGAACCATCCGCGCTATCTCTGGACCCTGCCGATGTTCCACTGCAACGGCTGGTGCTTTCCCTGGACGATCGCGGCGAAGGCCGGCACCAACATCTGCGTGCGCAAGGTGACGCCGAAGGTGATCTACGACGCGATCGCCGATCAGGGCGTCGATCACATCTGCGGCGCGCCGATCGTGCTCGGGATGATGATCAACGCGTCGGAGGCCGAGCGCCGGGACTTCCCGCACCAGTGCAAGGTGATGACCGCGGCGGCGCCCCCGCCCGCTTCCGTGCTCCAGGCCATGCAGGAGCAGGGTTTCGAGGTGACGCATGTCTACGGCCTGACCGAGACCTACGGCCCGGCCGTCGCCTGCGCCTGGCACGGCGAATGGTCGGACCGCGCCATCGGCGAGCAGGCGCGGCTGAAGTCCCGCCAGGGCGTCGCCTATCTCGTGCAGGAGGATGCGATCGTCGCCGACCCGGAGACCTGCGCCCCCGTGCCCGCGGACGGCAAGACGATGGGCGAGGTGCTGATGCGCGGCAACATCACGATGAAGGGCTATCTCAAGGACCCGGCGGCCACCGAGAAGGCCTTCGCCGGCGGCTGGTTCCACACCGGCGACCTCGGCGTCGTGCACCCGGACGGCTACATGCAGCTCCGCGACCGGGCGAAGGACATCATCATCTCGGGCGGCGAGAACATCTCCTCGATCGAGGTCGAAGGCGTGCTGATGGCGCATTCCGCGGTCGCGATCGCCGCGGTGGTGGCGAAACCCGACGAGAAATGGGGCGAGACCCCCTGCGCCTTCATCGAGCTGAAACCGGGCGCGCAGGCGACCGAGGCGGAACTCGCCGCCCATTGCCGCGCGAATCTCGCCGGCTACAAGGTGCCGCGGCGGTTCGTCTTCTCCGAAGTGCCCAAGACCTCGACCGGGAAGATCCAGAAGGCGCCGCTCCGGACGATGGCCGCCGGGCTGCCAATACCGGAGGATGGCGCGTGAGGAGAACGGTGCGTGAGGAGGGCGCGTGATGGTGCCCTGGCCCGCGGTCGCGGGCGATGGTGCTCGGAAACGCGATCGTGTAAGGGCGCTCTCCGGGGCGGGCGTGGCGGAATGGTAGACGCACGGGTCTTAAAAACCCGGGCCTTCGGCGTGGGGGTTCGAGTCCCCCCGCCCGCACCAGATATTCCGGAACACGCTAGGCGGAAGTGAGCCCGCGCGGACCCTCGTATCAGCTCTCGACCAGGGACGAGACGAGCAACAGGAGCGCGCGCCGGGCCGCGGGATCCGAAATTCGCCCGAACGCTTCCTGGAGCCGGGCGGCTTCCGCCGGATCGATGCTGGGGCGGGCATCGGTCGCCGGAGGATGACCGGACCTGTCGAGACCTTCGAAGAAATACTGCACCGGCACGTCGAGCAGGATGGAGAGGGCATAGAGGCGCCCGGCGCCTACCCGGTTCATCCCCTTCTCGTATTTCTGCACCTGGCTGAAGGTGAGCCCCAGATCCCGGCCGAGACGACCCTGGCTGATTCCGAGAGCCTCGCGCCGCTCGCGGATCCGCCGGCCGACATGGGAGTCGATCTCGGAGAACTTCATGCGGTACGGCTGTCCGCCATTCTCGTTCTCGGTGGCGCCGCCAGCCGCGCTCCGCTCCTCTCCGCTCAACATGACCATCCCCGGCCCCTTATATCATAATTGCCACCTCCACTAATCCGGCTGCGGAGCCCTTTTAGGAACATGTCTTATTGTACAGGCGATTGCCACGGGAGCGACCGCCGGGGAACCGGTCGGCAGGAAACCGGTTCCGCGGCGCCTTCGGGCGAAGGGCCAGGACCGGCGGCTCCCGCCTGCGGCCCCGGCCGATCACGGTTTCAGCCGCTACTCCGCGGCGATCATGTGCGGGACCGTCTGCGGCACAGGCATCCGCAACACGGCGTACCGCCGTCCGTCACTTTCGCTCAGGTAAGGCTCTCCGTAGCGGCTGGCCGCGTAGCCAACCTGACGCAGGGTGCGCACCAGCGGCAGCGGCGACAGGGAGACGAGCTCCACCCCTCCCGCTTCCCGCGCGATGTCGACCAGGCCGCCGACGATCAGCGAGAGGCACTCCGCGCGCTCGGCATGCGTACGCAGCGTGTCGCACATGACGAGACGGGTGCACTCCCAGACCTCGCGCGAGACGATCTCGGCGGGCATGGCATTGGTGGGAATGTCCGACATGCCGCGGATAGCGTCCCGGAGCATGTAGGTATTCCCACCCCACGAGGCGTCCGTCGGCATCGAACGTGCGCCGCCGACCACCTGCGCACCGCGGAGAACCAGGGAATAATGGGCGGTGGGGTTGTCATACTGGTCCATCTCCACTTCATCGTTGTGGGGAATGTCCCAGCCGAGAGCATCGACGAAGAAGCGCTTCCGCAGCTTCAGATAGCCGGTAAATGCTTCACCATGGCGATGCAGATTAAGAAAGTCAAAAGTGATTGTACGCATGGGGGAACTCTCCTTACACTGGAGAGTTCAGCTAAGCCTGCGCAACGTGTTTTGTTAAAGCCCTAAGCGGCCGCAGAGGATGATCTGAAAATAATCCGTTAAATCATCCCCAGCATGGTGGCCCGCGCCGCGGCCTGCGAACCGGTCTTCGCATTCAACTTGAGCCGGGCATTCCGGAGCCGCTGCTTCACCGCGCTTTCGGACACCCCGAGCGCGGCGGCGATCTCCTTCATGAGCAGGCCGTTCTTGACGAATCCCAGCGTTTCCAGTTCGGCCGCCGTCAGGTTCTTCGGCCGCGCATGAACCGAATGCTCCGACAGCAGTGATCGGTAGATGTGATCGAGTTCCTCGTCGCTATACTCGCGATCGGAGCGGAAAAAGAACCCGAAGCTGCGCTGCCGCGCATCTTTCCTGTCGATGCAACTCGCGATCGCGCCGAACGCGAGGCCGTGGACCTTGCCAAGCTCGAAGACGCCCTGCAGATCATCCGTCGCGAGGGCGCTCATGCGGGTGACCCCCCGGTTGTTGTAGGCCCACCGCATCGCCGGATCATGGATCATCAGGGCGCTGGCGGTATACTCACGCACCCAGGTCTCGGGCAGGCGGTTGCGCTCGACCAGCGGAAAGGCAAAGCCGACGCGGATCGCCATATAATATCCCGCCGGTGCAAGGCATTCAATTTCACTCGTCATCATGGCTCTTATTCATCATCATGGCTTCCATCATCCATCCTCAAGGGCCCTGGCCGGAGGCTGCCCACTTCCGTAGACCGAGCAAAGATTCTACTGTCACGACATGCGAGAGTAGAGCGGCATCAGCGATTATGCAATCTTATCACGAGCACGGGAGTCAAATGGACCGCATCCCAAGAATCGCGGCTCTCCTCGGCGAAATTGACGACAGGAGCCCGGCGGGCTTCGCGATCGCGCTGCATATCCGTTTCACGGCACCGAGGTATCTTTTCCAGGCCTATCCCGGGCGCTGGCTCGACCATTATTCCGCCAGCGGTTTCGTTCTCAACGATCCGACCGTGGCCTGGGGGATGAGCAACACCGGGCATATCCGCTGGGAGGAACTGGAACGGATCGACACGCTTGGCGTACTCGAACAGGCGAAGGATTTCGGATTGATGAACGGGGTCAGCTTCGCGACCGTGAGCGCGGGATCGCGCAGCATCGCAAGCTTCTCCCGCGCCGACCGGGAATACGACGAGACGGAGGTGGCGGAGCTGGAGGCCCTGTTCCTCGATCTCCACCGTTTGACGGCTGAGTTCGATCCCGATGACGAGAACGACAGGAAGGCCCTCGCCGATCTCTCCGCCCGGCTGACACGCTGATCGGTGGCCGGCCTCCCGGTCCGATCCGAACCGCTTCCCGCGCGTTGAGACGGACGACCCAAGGGAGCCCGCCGATGCCCGCAAAGCCCGATACCGCCGCGACCGCCGCCGTGACCGACCCGGGGCCGCACTCGCTTGACGAGCTCAACCGGCTGATCGCCGCAAGCAAGCCGCTCGTTCCCGGCGCCACCCGCGCGGTGCTGGGCGAAGGGCCGCTCGGCGCCGCCTGGGCCTTCGTCGGCGAACAGCCCGGCGACCGCGAGGACCGGGAGGGCCGTCCCTTCGTCGGTCCGGCGGGAAGACTCCTCGATGAGGCGATGGAAGAGGCCGGGATCGACCGCTCCCAAGTCTATGTCACCAATGCGGTCAAGCACTTCAAGTTTGTCCTCAAGGGAAGGAGGCGCATCCATTCCAAGCCCGCCATGGGCGAGATCCGGCACTATCGCGGGTGGCTGATGAAGGAGCTCGATTTCGTCGCCCCCCGCGTCGTCGTCGCCCTCGGCGCCACTGCTCTCGCCGCGCTTGCCGGCCGGGCGATGCCGCTGATGGCGAACCGCGGGCCGACGCAATTCGAGAACCGCAAGGGCTTCATCACCGTCCACCCCTCCTATCTCCTGCGCCTCCGCGACCCGGAGGCGAAGGCGGAAGCCTATGCCCGCTACCTCGATGATCTGCGCGCGATCCGCGCCATGGCCGCCTGAGCGCCGCCGCCGCGACCACCCGCCGCGCCGTCCCGCGTGCACGGCTCCCGAGCCGGAGCGCGGGCGCGGGGCGCGCCGACGGGCGCGACCAGTACCGGCGTGTCCCGGTCAGGCCCGCCAGGCCCGCACCCAGGGACCGGCAGGGGCGCTA
>CAYMOD010000016.1:0-17687 GCA_964391945.1 uncultured Rhodobacterales bacterium
CCGAGTTCGTCGAGGTCCTCTCGGGCGGCAACATCTTCCTGATCCTGGTGTTCACGGCGGTGATCTCGCTCATTCTCGGCATGGGTCTGCCGACCACGGCGAACTACATCGTCGTGAGCTCGCTGATGGCGCCGGTGATCGTCGAACTCGGCGCCGCCAACGGCTATCTGATCCCGCTGATCGCCGCGCATATGTTCGTGTTCTACTTCGGCCTGATGGCGGATGTGACGCCGCCCGTCGGCCTTGCCTCCTTCGCGGCCGCCGCCGTATCAGGAGGTGATCCGATCAGGACCGGCATCACTGCCGCCGGCTACGAGATGCGGACCGCGCTCCTCCCCTTCGTCTTCGTGTTCAACACCGATCTCCTGCTGATCGACGTGACCCTGTGGGAGGGGATCGTCGTCTTCGTCGTCTCGCTCGTCGCCATGCTGCTCTTCGGGGCGGCGACCCAGGGCTGGTTCCTCACCCGTTCCCGGCTCTGGGAATCGGCTGCCCTCCTCCTCGTCACGATCATGCTGCTCCGGCCCGGCTTCTTCCTCGATCAGGTCCAGTCGCCGTGGCAGGAATTGCCGCCTGACCGGCTTTTCGCGACGGTCGAGGCGCTTCCCGACGACGCGACCCTCCGTGTCCACATCACCGGTCCGGATTTCGACGACCCGGAGATGATGCGCGACCGCATGATGGCCTTCGACCTCGGCGCGGCCGGCGCGGACGGCGGCAGGCGTTTCGAGCAGGCGACCGGACTCATGGTGATGGAGATGGACGGTCTCCTCACGGTCGAGGAGCCGTTCGACCCGAACGACCCGGTCGCCCGCGCGCTGCGCAACATGGATTTCTACACCGATCCGCCGGTCATCATCGAATCCGTGGAGATCGCCGCCGACCAGATGCCGGACGAGGTGGTGTGGATCCCCGCCCTCCTGATCCTCGGCCTCGTCTGGTTCATGCAGGCCCGCCGCAGCGGCAAGACAAATCCGTTGACCGCCTGACCGGCCGGGATGCGGTTTCGACGGGCTTCCTCGGTGGCCCACGCCTCGTTAACGAACCGATAGGTTTTATATGCGCCTTGAAATCAATTACTTGATGGGATTTTCACGCGTGGGCGCCTTTTGCCCACGGACTCAGGACGGCGCGCGGAAGTGCTTGGCGAGTTTCAGCCCCTGGCCCTGATAATTGGAGCCGAGGTCGCGGCCGTAGAGGATTTCCGGCTCCTCCAGCATCCGCTCGTAGACGAGCCGCCCGACGATCTGCCCATGGTCGAGCGCGAAGGGCGCCTCGTGGCAGCGCACCTCCAGCACGCTGCGCGCCCCCCGGCCCCCCGCCGCTGCGTGGCCGAAGCCCGGATCGAAGAACCCGGCATAATGCACCCGGAACTCGCCCACCATCGCGAGATAGGGCGCCATTTCGGCGGCATGACCCGGCGGCACATGCACCGCCTCGCGGCTGACGAGGATATAGAAGGCGCCGGGGTCGAGGATGATCCGCCCGCGCTCGGCCCGGACCGGCTCCCAGAATTCCGCCGGATCGTAATGCTCCACCCGGTCAAGGTCGATCAGCCCGGTATGGGGCTTCGCCCGGTAGCCCGCGACACCCTCCGGCCGGTCGAGATCGACCGAAAAGGCGAGGCCGCCCGCGACATGCGCCGCCCCATCCACCAGCCCCACTTCCCGGTCGAGCGCCCTGAGATCGGCGTCCGTGAGGATCGTCGCTGCCCCCTTGCGGAACCGGATCTGGTTCAGCCGTTGCCCCGGCCGCACCAGTACCGAGAACGACCGCGGCGAGATCTCCGCATAGAGCGGCCCGCGGTAGCCCGGCTCGATCCGGTCGAACTCCGCGCCCCCGTCGACAATCAGCCGCGTGAAGAGGTCGAGCCGCCCCGTGGAGCTCTTGGCGTTCGCCACCGCCCCGATGTCGGCCGGCAGGTCCAGCCGCTCGGCAAGCGGCACGAGGTAGACGCAGCCCTTTTCGAGCACGGCGCCCCCTTCGAGCGGGATCGTGTGCATCGCGAAATCCGCCACCCGCTCATCGACCGTCGCCGCCCCCGGCAGGAACGACGCCCGCACCCGGTAGGCTGCCGGTCCGAGCCGCAGATCGAGGCTCGCCGGCTGGATCTGGTCCGCCAGGACATCAGGATCCGCCGCAATCCGCCCGTCACGGATCAGCCGCGCAAGCTCCTGCGATGGCAGGACGCCACTGCTCTCATGGCGGCTGCTGTACGTGGTCGGGTGGCGGGACACCACTTCTCCCGATACTTCTCTCGATGGCTGGGGCAAGTGGTCGGGCTAGCGAGATTCGAACTCACGACCTTTCGACCCCCAGTCGAACGCGCTACCAGACTGCGCCATAGCCCGACGAGGGCTCCTTATATCCGGAGCGCCGCCGACGACAAGGGGCAAAAGGCCCCTGCCGATGCGTCAGGACCGCGGCTCCTCTGCCATCACCCGCCGCAGCGCCTCCAGTTCCACGACGAGCCGGCTCAATGCCGCCCGGTCGGCTGACCGCGATGACATTCCGGCTGCGCCTTGATCCTCCGTGATGCGCTCGGCCCTGGGTTCCGTTGCTTCCGGTTCGAGGTTTCCGCCCGATTCCGGCACGGCTTTGCCATCCTGAACGGCCATCGGTGCCTCCTCGATGAGGGTGTTCTGCGCCGGAAGCAAATCCTGCGTCGATCCGTCCGCCGGCTCCGGAACCGCCCTGGTCTCCGCTCCGGCAGGAGCAGGCCTGACCGCCGCCATCGTGCTCGATGCCTTCCTGGCCGGAGGCGCCAGCGCCGGCACCTTGACCCCGTCCACCGTGCCGAGGCCGATGACATGCCGCACGCCCTGCTCCCGCAGGATCCTCTGCACACCCTTGATGGTCATGCCGTCGTCGTAGAGCAGCCCGCGGATTCCCCGCAGCAGCCGCACGTCGTCCGGCCGGTAATACCGCCGCCCGCCGCCGCGCTTGACCGGTTTCACCTGCGAGAACCGGGTCTCCCAGAACCGGAGTACATGTGCCGGCACTTCGAGCTGCTCGGCAACTTCGCTGATCGTCCTGAACGCATCGGGAGATTTGTTCACTCTGGGCGGCCTCCGCAGCTGGTGCCCGTCCGTCGCCGTCTCGTGCGGCGCTTCAGCCCTTGTTGCCGGCGTCAACCCGTTCCCTCATGATGTGCGACGGCCGGAATGTCAGCACCCGCCGCGGTTCGATCGGCACCTCCTCCCCGGTCTTGGGATTCCGTCCGATCCGCGCGGACTTGTTGCGCACACTGAATGTCCCGAAGGAAGAGATCTTCACGGTCTCCCCGCGGACGAGCGCATCCGACATGTGGTCGAGAACCGATTCGACCAACTCTGCGGATTCATTGCGGGAGAGGCCGACTGCCCGGAATACGGCCTCGCTGAGTTCCATCCGCGTCAAGGTCTTTTCACTCATGCGCCCTCCCGTCGCTCGCCTTCTCGCCAGCCTAGGGCCAGACAGGAAAGAGAGTCAATAACATGGCCTTGGGCAGAGGAGCGGACAAACGGCTTCAGGGACCTACCACCGAAGTGCCGCTGCCCCCCAGGAGAGACCGCCGCCGATCCCCTCCATCAGGAGAAGGTCGCCACGGCGGAACCGTCCCTCGCCGGCCGCGACCGAGAGCGCGAGCGGGATGGAGGCTGCGGAGGTGTTGCCATGGTCCTGCACCGTGACAACGACCCGTTCGGGCGGGATGCGCAGCTTCGCGGCGGTCATCTTCATGATCCGCAGATTGGCCTGATGCGGCACCAGCCAGTCGACATCCTCCGCCTCGAGCCCGGCAGCGGCCAGTGCCCGGCCGCCGGTCTCCGCGAGCTTGAGGACTGCATGTCTGAAGACTTCCTGTCCCTGCATGCGCACGACGCCGGCAGTGCCTGTGCTCGAGGGCCCGCCATCGACGTAGAGAAGGCTCGAGAGCCGTCCGTCGGAATTGAGATCGGTGGCGAGAATGCCGCGGTCGCTCGCCTCGCCCGTGCCCTCCGCCGCCTCGAGGATGAGCGCGCCGGCGCCATCGCCGAAGAGGACGCAGGTGCTCCGGTCATCGAAGTCGAGGATGCGGGAGAAGGTCTCGGCGCCGATCACCAGTATCCGTCGCGCGCTGCCGGTGCGGATCAGGGCATCCGCCGTGCCGAGGGCGAAGATGAACCCGGCACAGACCGCCTGCACATCGAAGGCGAAACCTTGCCGCATCCCGATCGCCTCCTGCACCCGCACGGCGGTCGCCGGAAACGTGCGGTCGGGGGTGGCGGTCGAGAGCACGATCGCGTCCAGATCGTTTCCGGACATCCCCGCGCCGGCGAGTGCCTGCTCCGCGGCTCTGATCGCCAGGTCGGAGGTCTTCTCGCCGTCGGCTGCGAAATGACGCCGCTCAATGCCGGTGCGGGTGCGGATCCATTCGTCGGTCGTGTCGAGCCATCCAGCGAATTCGGCATTCTCGACGATACGCTCGGGCAGGTAATGCCCGACGCCGACAGCAACGGACCGCGTTACGTTCATTCTCTGGAGACCTCCATCGCAGCGACCGTGCCGCTGCCTGATGCGACGCGAGCGGCGAGGCGCCTGGTGAAACCGCTCTCGGCAAGGGTGCTGCCGAGCCGTACTGCCGCGGCGATGCCTGTTGCATCCGCTCCGCCGTGCGACTTGATGACGGTGCCGTTCAGTCCCAGAAACACGCCGCCATTGACCTGGCGCGGGTCGATCCGTTGCTTCAGCCGCCGGAGCGCTGGTGCGGCGAAGAGAGCCCCGATGCGGCTCAGGGCGCTGTAGGAAAAGGCTTCGCGGAGCCGCGCACTGATCAGGGAGGCGGTGCCTTCGCCGGTCTTGAGCGCCACGTTGCCGGTGAATCCGTCGGTCACGATGACATCGACGCAATCGGACGGGATGTCGCTGCCCTCGACATAGCCGACATAGTCGAAATCGCCCTCGGGTGCGGCGGCGGCGATCAGGCCGGAGGCCTCGTGCAGCTCGCCCCGGCCCTTGTGCTCCTCGGTGCCGACGTTGAGGAGGCCGACACGCGGCCGGGCGAGGCTGAGCGCGTGGCGGGCGTATGCGGCGCCCATCAGCGCGTATTTGAGCAGGTCCCCGGCATCGGCGCGCACATCGGCGCCGGCGTCGAGCATGACATTGTAGCCCGCCGGGCTGCGCGAGGGCCAGAGGATGGCGATCGCCGGCCGGTCTACTTCCGGCGCCTTGCGCAGGCGAAGCATGGCGAGCGCCATCAGCGCGCCGGTATTGCCGGAGGAGATCACCACTTCCGATTCGCCGCTCCGGACCGACTCGAGCGCGTTCCACATGCTCGAACCCTGTGCGGTGCGCAGGGCCTTCGACGGCTTGTCGCTCATGGTGATGACGCTTTCGGCGTGCCGGATCTCGATGCGTTCAGCGAGCGAGCCGTCGGCGCGGAGCCTGGCTTCGAGGCTGGCGGCATCACCGTGGACGATGAAGCGCAGCCGCGGATTGGCCGCGAGCGCCCGGGCAAGACCTCCGACCACCACATTCACACCGTGATCGCCGCCCATGGCATCGATGGCGATCACCACGTCATCGGAGCGGCAGCCTGGGACGGGGTGCGGTCCGGTTGAGTCGGATGGTCCGGCGTTCATGCGTCAGCGCCTCAAGCAGCCCTGGCGCTCAGGCCGCCTCATCGTCGAGATCGACTTCCTCAGCGGTCGAGACGACCTCGCGCCCATCGTAATGGCCGCAGGCGCCGCAGACGTGATGCGGCCGGCGCAACTCGCCGCAGTTGGGGCATTCGTTCGGATTGCTCGGGCCGAGCGCGTGATGCGAGCGGCGCAGTCCACGACGCGACCGCGTCACCTTACTCTTCGGAACAGCCATGGATCGACCTCGATCAGTGCACGGGCAGGCGGGCCCGGATGCGAGTGGAACTGTACGGCGCAGCAACTGGCAGATGCGGGCGGGATTGTCACGCACACGTCCGCTTCCGGTGCCCGGCCGAAGAAGTCGGCACCATACAGATCAGCGGCTGGTCCGCAAGGGAAAACGGCCGGCGTCAATCCTTCTTTTCCAGCCGTTCGCGCAGGGCGGCGAGCGAAGCGAAGGGCTTGATCTCCGCCTCTTCGAGCGGGGCTGCGCCGGCGGGCGCGGAACTCATCGGACCTTCGGCTGCCCCTTCCTTGCGGGGATAGGCGGGAAGCGCGAGGGCGAGGGCCTCGATCGCGATCAGGCCGAGATCGATGCGGTCCTCGAGCGGCTCGATCTCGTCGTCCTCCTCGGGGGAGACCTCGACCTCGGCGCCGAATGTCTCCATCGGCACGAAGCGGCGGCGTACGGCCAGATCCACCCGTGTCGTCACCGGTTCGAGCGTGATGACGCAGGTCTGGCCGACCGTGGCGCCGAGGCCGGCTTCGAGCACGAGGTCGGGGCCATCGACACGGATCATGCCTCCGAAACGCAGCTTGCGGACGAAACGCGCGTCGAAAAGACGAGCGAGATGGGCCGTCTCGGCGGCGTCGGGCGCGATGTCGAAGGTGAAATCCCGGCCCCGGCGCAGCATCGCCACCGTGACGACGCGGGCGAAATCAGGATTGTCGGGCGAGTGGGTGACGATCCCGCGCATGGCGTACCTCCGCTTGTGCGGTCGGGGGCGGAAAGCCCCCTTGTCGCTTGAATTAACAGCATGTCGCGGCTACGGGAGCAAGAGCCCGAGCCCGCCGACCAAGGAGAAAGCATGGCTTTCCGACGCTCCCGCCGCCCCGTAAGCGCGGCCCTCGTTGCGACGCTGGCGCTCGGCGGCGTACTCGGTGCCTGCGCGCCGATCACCCGCATCCATGGCTATATCCCGAGCGAGACGGACCTCGCGCAGATCCAGCCAGGGGTCGATGACGTCTTCAGCGTCGAGGAGAAGCTCGGGCGGCCGTCATCGAGCGGGATCCAGCGCGACAGCGCCTGGTACTATGTCCAGAGCACGGTCTCGACGCTTGCCTTCAACCCGCCGCGGGTGGTGGACCGCACCGTGCTCGCCGTCAGCTTCAACGAGAACGGAATCGTCGAGAGCGTTGATCGCTACGGGATCGAGGACGGAAGGGTCATCAACCTGACCACCCGGATCACCGAGACCGGCGGCCGCCAGATGGGCGCGCTCGAGCAGTTGTTCGGCAACATCCTCAACGTCGATCCGGCGCAGATGACGGGGCAGGCGCAGCAGCCCTGAGCGAGGACGGAGGCCGGCCCCTGGGGCCGGCGCCGGCCGTGGGCGAGAGGCGCCCACGCGGGAAACCCCGCGCAAGTCCCTGATTTGAAGCCGTGGAGAAACCTGCCTGCTTGTTAACGCTGCTCTTCGCTCCCGCTTTCGGGCGTGAAAGCGAGGGCGACGCCGTTCATGCAGTAGCGCAGGCCGGTCGGCGCGGGGCCGTCGGGGAAGACGTGGCCGAGGTGGGCGTCGCATCGGGCGCAGACAACCTCGGTCCGGCGCCTCGACAGCTTGTCGTCCGTGCGTTCTTCCACCACGTCCGGCGCGATCGGTTTCCAGAAGCTCGGCCAGCCGGTGCCGCTGTTGAACTTGGTCTCGGAGGAGAAGAGCGGCGTGCCGCAGCCGATGCAGCGGAAAGTGCCCGCCTCCTTCGGGAAATCATCCTGGCTGAAGGCGCGTTCGGTGCCGCCCTTCCGGGTGACTTCGTAGGCGAGGTCGGAGAGTTGGGCGCGCCATTCCTCGTCGGTCTTCTCGATCTTGTCGGTCATGTCATGCTCCCTGGCGCGCCGCGACCGGCGCGCATTGCTTCCCCGTCCATGTAGGATGGGTTCGCCCGCGTTGAACCCTGCCCGGGCGGGTCAGTAGTCGCGCTCGTAGTGGATGCCGAAGGTCGAGTTGCCGTCTGATCCGAGCGTGCCGCGCGCCGTGATCGCATCCGTGATGTCGAGATTGACGCTGAACCGGGTCTCGCCGCCGCTGCCGGTCTCGACATCGACATAGGTGTTGTCGTCGATGTAGCGTCCCGCCCGGACCCCGGTGGTACCCTCGGCACTGGTGACGATCTCGAGATCGTCGAGCCCGACCGCGCCGCGGATCTGGGCGAGAAGACCGTTGCCGCCGGCGCCGGCGAGTTCGGCCGCCGCGGCGGCGAGCTGGGCGATCTGGAACGGGGAAAGCTCACCCACGCCGCGGTCGAAGAGAAGCCGGGCGAGGATTTCGTCCTCCGGCAGTTCGGGGCTGGAGGAGAAGGTGATGGCGGGTTCGGACGCGCGCCCGGAGACGGTGACGATGGCGGTGGCGTCCCCGGTCTCGCTGCGGGCGACGAAATTGATGATCGGATCGAGCGTGCCGACGAGCTGGAGGCTGCCCTCGGCGAATTCGATACGCTGGCCGAGGAGGTCGAGCCGGCCGCGGATCAGGTCGAACTGGCCGGTCGGCTGGATGTCGTTGACACTGCCCTGGAGGACGAGCTGTCCGCCCAGCTCGGCATCGAGACCGCGGCCGCGGATGAAGATCTGGTTCGGTGCCCGCACGAGAAGATCGAGGCCGAGACCGGGGCCGCCGGTGGCGTCCGCCTCCCTGCCGTCCTCGCGGGCGCGAGCACGTTCGAGCGTCGCGAGGACGGCAGCCGGCGGGGCGCGGTGCCGGACTTCCGCCAGCGCGCCAGCGGCGCTGGCGCCGAAGCCTTCGGCGACGGAGATCTCGGTCTCGTCGAGGGTGATCTCGCCCGCGAGCAGCCCGCCGCCGTTGGCGACCGGCCCTTCGATGGTCAGCGCGCCGCTCAGCCGCGTCGTGAGGAAGGTGCCGTCGGTATAGGCGATATTGTTCAGCAGGATGTCGAGATCGACCGGGAAGCCCGCCGCGGGCGCGAGGCCGATGTCGCCCGAGACCGAGAGCCGCCCGCCGCGCGCGCTCCGCGCGGTCAGGGTGGCGATGGTGACACTGTCGCCCGCCATGCTGGCGTCGAGCGCGATATTCTCCAGCCGGATGTTGGTGGCGGGATCGACGAAGGTGGCGCCGTCGATGGAGATCGGGCCGGTGATCCGGGGATCGGCGAGCGTGCCGCCGATCGCGAGGTCGAAACTGGCGGTGCCGGCGAGCTGGGCCGTGCGCTCGGCGAGAAACGGATTCGCGAGCGCGAGCGGCAGCGAGCCCGACGCCGAGAGGTTGAGCGGCGCGCCGGTGAGGGGGATGGTGCCGCTCGCGCTCGCGGAGATGCCGCCCGACCCGGTGAGGCTTGCCGACGACAGGGTGACGGTATTCTGCGCGAAACTGCCCTCGGCGGCGGCGGCGAGCATGGGCACGGCATTCTCGCGCAGGATGCGGGCGCTGAGGCCGCTGCCGGAGAGGGAGAAGGTCGCGGCGGGGGCGGTGAGGGTGCCGGTGACATTGGCGGAGCCGGTGATCGTGCCTTCGAGCCCCTGGTTGCCGGCGAGCGGATCGAGGGCGGCGAGGGGAAGGCGCGCGATCTCGACGGCGAGGTCGAAGGTCCCGCCCTCGGCAAGCGGCACCGCGCCTGCGGCCCGCATGTCGATCCCGCCAGGTGCCGCGACCTGCGCCGTGACGTCGAGAATCGCGCCATTGGTGGTGCCGCTGGCCTCGACAGTGACCGGCGGCAGGCCCGCCTCGCGGCCGGCGGCGGCGAGGAGGTTGGTGGCCGTGAGGTCGAAATTCACCTGTGGCGCGTCGGGTGTGCCGGTCACGCGGGCATCGCCGTCGATTGTACCTTCGAGCCCGAGTTCGGGGAGGATGGTATTCGCGACCGCGAGGGCGAGGGTGGCGATGGCGAGCGCGAGGTCGAGGCGTTCGCCGATGCTGCCCTCGGCCTCGATCCTTCCCTCGCCGATGTCGAGCGCGAGCGGGGTGAGGGTGATCTCGCCGCTTCGGACGGTGATGGTGGACGGGGCGGCGAGCCGGGCCGAGACCGCGTCCTGGTCGAGGGTGAGCCGCTCGAGCGAGAAGGCGAATCCGTCCGCGAGCCGTTCGAGCCCGCCCGCGAGCGCGGCTTCGGTGCCGATGGCGAGGCGGGTCTCGGCGGAGAAGTCCATGCGCTCGCCTTCGTCCTGCACGGCGCGCGCGTCGAGCCGGGCGATCGCGAGCCCGCCGGCGGCGATATCTTCGGCGGCAATGGTGGCGTCGGCGAGGGGAATGCCGAAGGCGTCCTCGATCTCCGCCTCGAGGTCGAGCGTGCCGATGGTGTTGCCCTCGACGGCGAGGTTGCGGATCGAGGCTTCGAGCGCGACACCCTGGCCGACCGCGGCGGGGGCGAGGTCGAGCGTGGCATTGGCGGCGCCGGCGGCCTCGACGAGGGCGAGGGCCGCGAGCGGCGTGACGTTCGGGGCGGTGAGTTCGAGCCTGCCCTCGATCGGCGCGTCACCGGTCTGGGCGAGGTTGCCGGTGATGGTATTGGCGCCCACCGCGAAGCGCAGCCCGTCGAGGCGGCGGCTCTCGCCCGCGACGGCGATGTCGCCCGCGAGTGCGATCTCGTGCCCGTCGAGATTGCCGTCGCCGGAAAGCATGCCGGCGATGTCGCCGTTCGAGACCGTGCCGTCGAAGCCGAAGGCGAGGCCGGTGACGGAACGCTCAAGCAGCGTGCCCTGCGGCATGGCGGCTTCGAGGGCGACCGTGATCGGCCCCCCGGTCCCGGTGGCGCGGCCTTCGGCGGTCACTGCGCCTGAAGCCTCCGGGAGGATGAGGCCGAGATCCGCAAGCCGGGCATCGAAGGCGATGTCGGTGTCGTTGCCGGAGACGCGGCCCGAGGAGGTGAAGGCGAACTGCTCGCTCTCGATACGCAGGGCGTCGGTCACGAAGCCGGTCTCGTCGCGGCGCAGACGCCCGTCGATCGTGGTCTCGCCGCGCAGAAGCGGATCGACCTGGGCCATGCCGAGACGCAGATCCGAGGCGGTGCCGTCGAGCGCGAGGTCGAAACCGCCGCTCGCGAGCAGGAACGCGCCCTCGGCCACGAGGTCGAGCGAGCCGCCGAGCGTGCGCCCGGCAAGGGCGGAGAAGGGGGTGAGGTCCTCGGCCCGGATGGTGTGGGTCCCGTCGTAGACGAGGTTCTCGACCGTGCCGGAAGTCGTGAGCGAGAGGCCGGCGCCGGTGATCTCGAAGCCGTTGATCGCGAGCGGGGCATCGGGGACGATGGCGATGTCGGTGCGAAGATCGATGCTTTCCCCGAGCGCGGCCACGATCGCGGGATCGGGCGAGGAGAAGCCGGTGGCAGTGCCTTCGGCCTCGATGGTAACGGTGCGGGTCGCCGGATTCTCGAGATTCTCGGCGCGGCCGCCCATGGTGAGGGTGATCTCGTCCACCCCGAGTTCGGGCGTGGCGAGGCCCCGGAGCGCGAAATCGCCGCGCCAGCGCTCGCCCTCGCCGTAGCTCACGTCGAGCGTGCCCGATCGAAGCGTGGTCTCGCCGCCCGGGACGGGGAGGGTGACGGGGCCGTTCTCCGCGCTGCCGACGCGGCCGGTAAGGGCGAGGCGGCGGAGGAAATTGTCGGGCCCGGTCTCGAGCGTGCCGTCGAGGTCGAGCGCCTCGGCGGAGACGGCGATCTCGTCGAGGCGGAAGCCACCGGCGGCGAGATTCGCGCCCGCGAGGCGCACGCTGCTCTCGCCCGCGAAGAAGTCGCGGTAGTCGGCGGGGATGAGCGGGGCAAGCTCGCCCGCGAAATCGGCGGAGAAGGCGAGGCCCTCGTCGCCTTCCCGGAGGGCCACCTCGCCCGCGGCAAGGGGCCGGTCGTCAGCTGCGAGGGCGAAATTGATGTCGAGATCCTCGAGGGGGCCGGCGCCGGCGAGGGTCATGTCGATCGCCGGGCGGCCCTCGATATCGAGCATGCTGGCGACGACGCCGCCCTTGGGCTCGCTGAGGGCGAGGTCGAGCGCAAGCTCGCGGGTCTCGTTGGAGAAGGCGGCCTGAAGCGTGAGCGCGCCGCCCGGCTCGTCGAGGCGGCGGATCGCGAGTTCGGTATCGAGCGCGCCGCTTTCGAGCGTGGCGAATCCCTCCGCCGTCAACGTCGCCGCTTGGCCGAAGACCGGCTCGCCGAGATCGATCTCGCCCACCGCGAGTTCCGCGATGCGCACCGCGAGGGGAAGCTCGGGGAGGGTGAAGGGCTCGGCCGCGGCGTCCGCGAGGCTGGGGGGAGCCTGTTCGGGCGGCAGCGGCGGGCGGAGATAGGCGACCTCGCCGATCCGGAGGCTGGAGATGTCGATCCGCCGCAGGAAGAGGGCGGCGCGGCTCCAGTCGATCACCACATCGTCGATGCGCAGCCACACGCCGTCATGGTCGGAAACCTCGATCCGGCCGATGCTCGCCTCGGAGGAGAGGATGCCGGAGACGTCGCGGATCCGCACCTCGCGCCCCGGCGCGGACAGAAGATCCTGAACGAAGCCGAGGAGGAAGCCGTCGCTCTCCTCCTCGTCGCGTGCGGCTTCGGAGGCGATGCCCTCGCCCTCGGGCATTTCGTCCGCGGGCAGCATCTCCTCCTGCTGCGCGAGGACGATCACCGCGGGGAGCAGCAGAAGGCCGGAGATGACAATGAATCGTCTCAAAACGCCTGCCCGATGCCGATGTAGAGGGCGACCACGGAATCATCGTCCCTCGGGTTCAGGGGAGTGGCCACGTCGACCCGCAACGGTCCGAAGCCGGTATAATAACGCAGGCCGAGTCCGGCGCCCAGGCGCCAGTCGTTGTCATCGCCGCCGAAGCGGCTGTCCTCGGCCACGTAACCGCCGTCGAGGAAGCCGACGACGCCGAAACTCTCGCCGAAGCGGACGCGGATCTCGCCCGAGGTCTCGATCAGGCTGCGGCCGCCGATGTCATCGTCGCTGCCGGGCACCTCGACGCCGATGGAGCGGAAGGCATAGCCGCGGACCGAGCCGCCGCCGCCTGCGAAGAAGAGCCGGCCGGGCGGACTCTCGGCCGCGTCCGGGCCGACATAGCTGCCGACCTGTCCGCGGGCCGCGAGCACGAAGCGGCCCTCGTCGTCGAGGGAGTGGTAGATCCTCCCCTCGAGCGTGCCCCGCGCGGCGATGTTGCCGAACTCGGTCTCGTAGAAGGGGCCCGCCTGCGCGGCGAGAAGGAAGCCCTCGGTGGGGTCGACCGGATCGTCGCGGCGATCGTACTGGCCGCGGGCCACGGGGCCGAGCGTCAGGAAGTTCCGCACGCCGAACGCCTCATCCTCGACCCGGGAGCGGCTGACCTCGAAGGCGATCTCGCCGGTGAATTCGCGCCCGAATTCGCGGATGAGGCCGAATCGGAAGGTGAGCGCCCGCTCGTGGTAGGTGTCGAGATCCTCCTGCCGGCCGATGAGCGAGGTGACGAAGCTCGTGTCCGGGTTGATGACGCCCGGCTTCACGAAGGTGACGCCTGTCTGATAGGTGAGATTCTGCGGCGCGTTCTCGGCGCCGATACGGGCGATGGTGGCGTCGAACCGGAGCTGCTCGGCGCGTCCGAAGAGGTTGCGGTGGAGCCAGAATCCCTCGAGCCCGATTCCCTCGAGCGTGCTGAGCGTCGCGCCGAAGCCGAATCGCCGGGGCAGGCGCTCCTCGACCCGCACCGTCAGCGGCAGCCGCCCGTCGGGCGTCAGCGCCGCGCTCTCGTCGATCGAGACCATGTTGAAGGTGCCGAGCCGGACGAGGCGGTCCTGGGCACGGGCGAGGTCGTCGGGCCTGAAACGCTTGCCGGGTTCGAGATCGGCCATATAGGCGACGAAGTCGGGATCGACCGCCTCCGTCCCCTCGACGGTGACCGGGCCGTAGGTGGCGCGCCGGCCGGGATTGATGACGACGCGCGCCTCGAGCCGGTTGGTGGCGTGATCGGCGATGATGTCGCGCGCGGCCTGTTCGACCTTCGGGTGGCCGAGTTCGCGCCAGCGCGTGATCGCGAGCTCGGCGGCGCGGGCGACGGCGACCGCCTCCGCGGGCTCGCCGACGGCAAAGCCGACATCCTCGGGCGTGGTCCTGATCGGCTCGCCGGAACTGTCGATCCAGGAGGGGGCGTTCTCGAGATCGGCGATGCCGAAATGGAAGCGGGGCCCGGGCGTGACCTCGATCTGCACCGGCACTTCGGGCGGCAGATCGACGGCGAGCGTCAATTCCGAGGCTTCCTGCCCGGCGACGCGGATGCTGATTACCGGGCCATAATAGCCGGCGTTGTAGAGGGCGGCGAGGATGCGGCGATAGTCGCCACGCGCCTTGGCGATCAGGCCGGCGCGGCCGGAGGCGGGCTCCTCGCGGTCGCGCCAGAGGGAGGAGGCGTTTTCCAGGGCGTCGGCGAGATCGTCGTCGTCGTTGCCCCGCACGTCGAAATCGACGGTATAGGGCTGGGGGTCGATGACCTCGACCTCATCGGCGGGTTCCTCACCCCAGAGACGGATGCCGAAGATCGAGAAGGCTGGCGCCGGCGCTGCTGCACAGAGGGAGGAACCGAGCAGGAGGGCGCCGACGAGCGCGCGCTGCCGTGGTTGCCCCATGCCCTGTCCCTCTGCCCGTTATCTCGTTTATCATTTTCTTGTTATCGTGAAACGCTAGCGGCTCCTGTCGGGAGAGCAACCCGCGCGCCATGCCTTTTAACCTTTTTCGCCGGTCGTTGGCAGAAGCGCAACGGCGGTCGGTGACGAGATGCGCTGCCCGGGCGAACCGCCTGCGAGGAGGATGCGTTGACAGGACCGGGCGCTCGCGGGCGCGACGGGACGAGCGGAGGGGCAATCATGGGCGGGTTGGAGCCGGTACTGCGCATCGAGGCGGAACTCGGCGAGTGCCCGCGCTGGTCGGCGCGGGAGGGCGTGCTCTACTGGGCAGATATCCTCGGGCGGCGACTCAACCGGTTCGATCCACGCACGGGAGAAAACATCTTCCGGGATTTCGACGAGGAGATCGGCTGTTTCGCCGAGCGGGAAGAAGGCGGGTTCATCGCCGGGCTGCGCTCGGGGTTGTGGTTCCTCCGCGGGGACGGGACGAAGGAGCGGATGGTGGCGCGCCCGGAAACCGATCCGGCAGCGGCGCGGTTCAATGACGGCCGCGCCGATCCCTGGGGCGGTTTCTGGGCCGGGACCCAATGGGAGGGCGAGGGGCCTGCCGCGGCCGGGCTCTACCGGCTGACGCGGGAACGCGCGCTCCTGCAAATCGAGGGAGGGCTCGCGATCTCGAACGGGCTCGCTTTCGCGCCCGATGGACGCCGAGCCTACCATTCGGACACGGAAGCGCGCACGATCTGGCGCTATCCGCTCGATGCCGATACCGGCGCCGTGCTCGGCCCGCGCGAGGTCTTCCGCGCGATGGGAGGCGAGATGCCCGACGGCGCCTCGGTCGATGCGGAGGGCTGCTACTGGGTGGCGCTCTACGGCAGCGGCAGGGTGGCGCGGCTCTCGCCCGCGGGCGACGAGATCGGCTCCTGGCCGCTCCCCGCGCTCTGCCCGACGATGCCGGCCTTCGGCGGACCGGATCTGCGGACGCTCTACGTCACCACGGCGCGCGAGGACCGGAGCGAGGCGGAGCTTCGGCAATATCCGTTGTCCGGCAGCCTCTTCGCGATGGCGGTGGATGTGCCGGGCCTGCCCGAGCCGCGCTTCGCCGGATAGGCGCGCCGCGCGGCGGGGCCGGATCATGGCGAAATGCGTGTTGGGAGTGACCACCGGTTGTGCTATGCTGCCCCATTGCTCCATTCGTGGAGGCACCCATGAGCCGAGCGATCATCCTCGCCGCCGTCACCTGCCTCGCCGCCGCGTGTCTCGTCATCACCGGAACGTTGTCCGCCTCGGCGCAGCAGGTGCCCTGCAATCCCGCCGTCGAGTTCTGCCTCCCGATTCCACCGGAGACGGGTCCCCCTGAAAAGGACGATTAGGCATGGAGGGCGACCTCGGCCTGTTCCGGCTGTCGCTCCTGTTCGGGGCGGGGGTGATCGTGTTCTTCGCGTTCAACCAGTTCAACCAGCCTTCCTTCGAGGCTTCGAAAGAGCTCGAGCGGCTGATCCGGTTTCTCAAGGCGTCCGATTTCCGCAACCGGCGCGTGGTCTGGCGCGCCTATGCCGCCTATACCGCCATCCTGCTGCTGATCTACCTCCTGATCTGCTCCTATTTCACCCTGCCGATGCTTCAGGTGATCGGGCTCGTCGTGCCGGGCAGCGTGAGCTCGGCCCAGAGCCCGGTCGTGCCGCTGATGGTCAGCCTCGCCATGGTCGGACTCGCGCCGGGAATCAAGCCGCTGCAGCAGTTCGAGGAGAAGATCCGGCGGGTCGCGCATTACTTCTCCGGCATTCCCGCGCGGCTGGTGCAGGGCTGCAAGGAGCTCAAGAAGCTCTCCCTCGACCTGCCGGACGACGGGTCGGGAATGCTTCTGCCCGACGCGGACTGGAAGCGGCTGAAGCATTACCGCCGTCATGGCGACCGGCTCCTTGATGATCCCGGCGACTTCGCCGAGGATCTCGCGAAGATCTTCGTGTATCACTCCTGGATCCTGAAACACGATGTCTGCGGCACGGGCGCTCCGACCCGGGACGGCATCGTGCGCAACGACAAGGAAGTCGAGGCGCGCATCGACCGGCTGGTGCAGAATCTCGACCTCCTTTCCGGGTTCCACGGCGGTGAGGCTCCCGAGCGGGCCACCGGGCAGTCGCGCGCTGCCTGGGAGGAGCTCGCTGCCGAGACGGACGCACTGGCCGCGGATGTCTGCGCGATGCTGGTGCTCCGGATCGAGCACGGGCTGATCGCGGCGAGCATGCATGCCGATCGCGGCGAGAAGAGCCGGCCGGTGGAGGAAGCCGAGGCGCGGCTCTCGGCCTTCCTCGCCGGGGCGGGGCAGTGGATCGACCACGGGGCGCTGGTCGGGCGGCTCTGGGTGCGGGCGACGATGGTGGTGCTGCCGCTCGCCTTCGTCTGGGGCGTGTTCTTCGGCCCGAAGGAGGGACAGGCCGTCGCGGGCGTGTCCGCGATCGAGATGGGCGTGTTCTACACGGAGACGGCGACGATGATCTATTCGCTGTCGATCTTCGTCGCGCTCATCCTCCACGACCGCGCCCTGCGCGCGGAGCACCCGGCAAACCGCTGGCTGAACATGGTCACCGAACACTGGACGCACTGGATGGGGCCGGTCGGCTGGGTGCTCCTCGTCGCCTGGATCCCGGCGGTGATCGGGATGGTGGCGGTCTCGGTGGCGCAAACGAGCGCCGCCCATGACTTCCAGGTGGAAGGCGGCTACTGGAGCATGATGCTCGGCGCGCTCTACTATTCCGGGCCGCGGGCGCTGCTGGGGCCGGTTCTGGCGATCGGGGTCATCGCCTCGATCGACGCGGCGCAGGCCGGGGCGCCGCGGGCGCGCTGGGTGATCCTCATCGTGACGGTCGTGGCCCTGATGCTGCTCGGCCCGGCGCTGCAGGCGCTGGCCATCCAGTACCGCGACAACCAGAATTACGAAATGTGCCTCGCGCTCGGGTACGACTGGTGCGAACGCCACCACTTCACCGGTTGGGGGCGGCTCGTCGCGATCAATGCCGAGGTGCTCGGGCTGATCGCGCTCCGGTCCGGGATCCTTGGAGCGGCCGTGCTCTTCGTCTGCCAAGCGACGCTGGCGGCCGGGCCGCAGGGGCCGCGCGCGCGGGAAGGGCGGGACCGGGCCGCACTCTGGCACGTCGAGCCCTCGGGCCGGACCTCCTGAGCGGGAGCCGCCGGTCTTCTCCGAAAGCCTGTCCGACCCGGTGCCGTCACGTTCTCGCCCGGTTCCCGCAGGCCGCGACCGCGCCACCGGATGGCATGACGTCCGGCGCA
>CAYMOD010000017.1:0-9113 GCA_964391945.1 uncultured Rhodobacterales bacterium
GGGGTTTGTATACGACGCCTCGGCCGAAGTCTTCTTCGGATCCCAAGCGGGGATAGGTCTAACGCCTGTCAACTGTCGGTGTGATCAGGCCCCCGCAACCAGTGTTACCAATCTCTCGGAGGCCCCCTCCGGGGTTTTCGTGTCGCCCAGCGCCATGATCGCGGCAAGCTCGCCGACAAGTTCGATCGCGAGCCATCGTCCTCCGGCACCGGCCTGATCTCGCTTGGTAGCCCGCGTAGAAGTCCGGTCGCCTCCGTCTTGTCCGACGGGTCGTTCAGAGCGCGCCGAACACGGCGGGATGCTTTCAGTCCGTGCAGGTGGACCAGAGCGCGACCTCGTCGGTGCCAGTCAGTGGATGCTCGGCATAGTCGAGATCTGGCCAATCCGGCGGCGATATGCGCACCCCGCCGAACGAGCGCATCAGGCGGGAGCGGGTGCAGTCCGGCCCGCAAGCCTTGAGCGCCTCGACAAGCACCGTCGCCGCTACGCGGCCATAGCGCGTGGCCGGGGCAGCGGGCATTCCCTCCCCGGGCCGCGGATCGCTGATGACAAGACAGCGACCGCTCTCGATCACCACGCCCCCCACATCGTCGGCCATCGCGTAAACCGGCGCCTTCCCGGACCCATCCAGCGCCCGCGCGAGATGAGCCGCACCAATGCCAAGGACCGGGACATCCCCGTCCTCCCGCCAGCGCAGGGTGTCCGCGTCCGCATGCTGATCAAGGGTCTTCCGGAGGCGCACGCGCATGGCGGGGGTAGCGAAAACCACCATCTCGCCGGTCAGTCCCGCAAGCGCCGCGACCTGATCGGTAACAGAGGCAAAGGCACCGCGCGTGTCGAGCGCGCTCTCGTCGCCGACGAGCGGGGCGAGCGGGAAGAGGTCTGGCATCCCCCCCTCGGTCCCGAGCATCCGCGCGCCGATCGAAGCGAAGGCGCCGTCATGATGCGAAAGGCGAATCCGGCGGCCAAAGACGCCGTTCGGCGCCAGTTCCGCGACGCGGGTCTCGAAGGCCGTCAGAAACGGTTCAGCTACCGGGTCGGCGGCGCTGCGGAACACGATCTCGTCTGCCGACAAGCCGGTCCGCTGCCTCGCGGCGATCACGCGCAGATAAGCAACGAGCGCAGCGGGATCCTCCGGCCGCTCGAAAGCAAAGCGCGGCATGGCCGAGCCGAGTACACCCCCACCCGGGCGACGACCCTCGGTCAACGCCGCGGCGAAGCTCGCCAGGGTGTAGCCGGGGCGCACCGGCGACGGCTGTGACAGCGTCTCCCAGTCGATCGGCGGCCCTGACTGCGCCTCCTCGCCGCCGCCGGCGTCCCGCCCGTGACAACCTGCGCAGGAGATTCCGCGCGCCGGGAACATGTTTTCACCCATCCGGATCGAGAGCGCCGCCGAATCCGCCCCTTCAAAAAGCGCGCGGCCGTGTTCCACCAGACCCTCTTCAGAGGCCGATGCCGCAGAAAGCCAAACCAGCGCGGCGAGGAGGCAGAGCCGGAGAAGTCGGCCGGTGCTGCGGGTCCCTGCCGGAAGCGCCGGCGGAAAGTATCGCGGCACCGGTGCCGGGCTATCTCGCATAGGAGGTTGCGAGCGCGAACAGCCGCTCGGGAAGCATTGGATCGGGCTCGAGCCGCGTCACCGTCTCCTCGCCGGCATCTCCAACGAGGATGACGAGCTTGTGCGCCTCGAGCGGCCTGCCATCCCAGGCACCGAGACGCACCAGCAGCGGCACGATCTCCGCCGGACGCCCGGTCAGCCGCAGCCACCCCTCGGGGCTGCCGAGATCGCGGTGCCGCTGCAAGAGGTCGTCCGGCCGGTCACGAGCCGGATCGAGCGACAGCGTCACCAGCCGCACCGGACCGTCGATCTCGTCCCGCCGCTCCGCGAGATGGCTGAGCCAGAGATCCGACATGCCGCAAAGTGACGTGCAGTTGGTGTAGGTGAAGCTGAGGACGTAGGCGCCATCGCCAACGGCCTCGCGGAAGCGGAGGCGGTTTCCGAACTGGTCGACGACATCCGCATCCGGCAGGCGACCGGGGGGTGCCTCGATCGACACTTCCATCGAGGGCGAGGCCTGACCCTGGTCCCGATCATGCGCCGCCGCCGGCAAGGCGGCCAGCAGGAGAAGCGCGAGGAGGATCTGTGTCATCGGGGCACCTGTACCGTTGCCGGAGCGACCATGACCTCGGGTAGCAGGACCCGGTCGAAGGCGATGCTGATCTGCCCGGCCGGAACGCCGGCGAGGACGGCGCGATGGCGATCGCGGGCGACCGGTCGCGCCATCGTTCGCGCCCGCCAGCCGCTCTCCAGCGATTGCAGGATCAGCGGGAGATCGGCGGGCCAAGCCTGGATCACGCCGGATTCGTCCACCACGCGCAGATCGAGCGCGAGCCCATTTTCGTCGTGTTCCCCGATCCGGGCCTCGAGGCGCAGGAGCAGGTTCTCCGCCACCTCGCCCTCGACCTCGAAACGGGCGCAGGCGGTGAAGCGGCCAGGCCCGCCCGAGACCACCAGCTCGTGAGGACCGCCGCGGGCAAGGACCGTCGCGCCCTCGTAATGCCCGGGCGTGCGTTCCCGGAGTGCCCCGCCGAGTTCGGCAAGCGCCTGCGGCCGCGCGCCCCGGATGCGGAAGCCGTTCATCGGCGCGGTCGTGTTGCCGCTCTCCCGCATCACCGGGAAAGCGGTCGAGAGATCGGGGTGGAGGGCGAGGACGGTACCGCCGGCATGGCCGCGCGCCGTCGCGACCAGGAATGGGCCGGCGCCCTCGGGCAGATCCTCGACCGGCGGCCCGATCCGCACCGGCCGCATCGCCGCGGGCGCGCCGCGCCGGGCGAGCGCAAGGTCGAGCACCATCACGAAGTCGAGGCGGTCGAGCAGCAGGAAGGCGGCACCGCGCGCAAAGGCGACCTCGCGGACGGTCTGGTCGAGCGGCGCCCGGTTCATCTCCACCGCCTGCACGATGGTTGCCGTGGCGACATCGATAATCGAAACGGCACGCGATTCGGGCGACCAGGCCAAGGCAAGGGCACCATCAGGGGAGACCGAGACGCGGCTCGCCGGCGCGGGAAGCGCCGCCGATACCGAGCGCGTGCCGCCATAGGCGATGATGAGTTCGCTGCTGCCATCGACAAAGAGCGTCGCATCGGCACTGGCGGCATGGGCGGCCCAGGTCGAGCCCGCGGGACCCTTGACCGGCGCTTCCGGTCCGGCGCCTTCCGGGATGAGGACCGCGGCGCCCGAGGCGAGCAGGGCGAGGATGCCATCGTGGAGACCCAGTTTCTTGTCCGGGAGGGCGGGCGACAGCGCGACCACGGTCCCTCCGAGGTCGCGTGAAGCCGAGCCGTCGGGCGGAAAGATCTGCCTGCCCTGCGCCACCCATCCGTTTGCGGAAACGAGCATCGGCGCTTCGGGTCGATCCGGCTCCGGCATCGTCCGGGGCGCAGTGCCTTCGGCGGCATCGATATGGACCCGCTTCCCGTCCGTCGTCGGGACGACGAAGGCGAAGGCAGGGCGGAGCGCGGCGACAGGCCCGGCAAGATCCGGCACCTCGGCCACCGCGAGGATGTTCGCCGTCGCAATCGAGTGTTCCCAGTCAATGATCGAGACGGTTCCATCCTCATGGCTGACCGCGTAGAGCGACCGCGCGAGATCGGTGCTGCCGCGCGGCAGCGCGCCTTGATTGACGAAATAGGCGCGGGCCGCCTCGCTGCAGCGGCTGTTCGAGGCGGCGACGGGCCGGATCCAGGCATTCAGATGCTCGTCCTCGACCGGCCGCCCGCTTGCCGGATCGGCGAGCCGCACCGCCACGCGGAAGGGCTCGCCTGCGACGGGGCCCTCCAAAGGCCGGCCGTCGCGGGAGACGAGCGACAGATCGACGTCGAGCCCGCCGCCGAAGCCCGGATCGAGCGCCTGGGCACCCGCGGGAGCGCTGAGCGCCGCGGAGGCGAGCAGCACCACCCACCGGGCGCGCATTAGTCGAGGAACTCGCACGATGTCCGTCCCGCTTCCGTCAGCACGTCGAGCACGCCCCAGGCGCCCGCCGCCTCGATCTGCCGTGGCCCGTCCGACCAGATGTAGCAGCCCGGCCTGACCGGCGCCGAGAACGCCGCGGTCAGCGCCTTGCCGGGCGCGAGCAGGCCGGAATGCGGGAAGCCGAAACCGGGGAACAGGTCGTCATAGTCGTTCCCGACCGTGACGAAGGCCCGTTGCCGGGCGCGGCCGCCGGGATGGACGACCCGCACCACCACCTCCTCGCCGGCGCGGGCCCAGAGCCGCAGCGAGTTCGAGGAAAGCGAGGATTTCTGCGCGCGGAAATCGGTTTCGAAGACATAGGCATTCAGGTCGTTGTGGGCCTCGGCAGCAACCCCCTGCGTCTGGCGCAGCCTGCGGTGGAAGGCCGGGGCTCTGTAGCTGACTGCCTGCTCGCCCAGGTCGTAGGAGTCGTCACAGACCGGACACCCGCCGACGATCGGCAGGCCACGTCCCCCAAAGGCGTCGATCGGCAGCCACCGGTTGCCGCTGCCGCGGTCCCAGAGGTTGAGGCCGTCTTGGTAGAACAGCACGAATTCGCGCAGCCGTCGCGGGTTACCGTCTCCGTCGACGAAGGAGATAGAGGTATTCGCACCGTGGCCGCGATGCGCAGCGCCCGCGATCCGGGGCCGTTGCGGCGTGTAGACCCCGCCGTCGGGCCGCACTTCGCGTCCGGGATAGGTCGCGCCCTGAGGTTCGACCACCAGCGTGCCGAAGAGCCCGTGCGGCAACTGGTTGAAGAAGTCTGCCATCGGCTTCAGCGGCACCGCGCCGAAGGCGTATGGGATCGCATGGACCGGCCGTGCCTCCGGCTGGGGATAGAGCGCCTGATCGGGCAGATCGTCGCCGAGCCCTTGCGTCTCAAGCAGCATGTCCATGCAATCAATGGTCATCCGCGCGACGTCGTCGAGGACCTGCACCGAGAGCGGGCGTGTCGCTTCGGTTCGCTGGCGGATGCTGCCCCAGTACGTGGCGCCGAGCAGGTCGATCTGGAAGGTCCCCGCTCCGCCTGAACGCTCCCGCTGGCCGGTGAGGACGTAATAGTCAGGATCGTCGCCGTCGAGGATCGCCTGTGCGGTCGCTACCGAATCTGGGGTGCTGCCCTCCCCGCCTCCAGGCTTGATACCGCGGGCGCGGCATTGCTGGAGCGCGTTGCTCACGTTGATCTCGCCGGCGTCGTCGATCGGCGAGCTCGCCATGAGGAAGTCGATCAACTTCCAATCGACCCGGAGCAGCCCGAGATAGTAATCAGCCACCTGGATCGCGCCCGGCGCTTCAGAGGTCGTCCGGTTGACGCCGAACGGCAGGTGCGCCCGACCGCCGCGGGTCAGCATCGACATCGGCGTGACGAAGGCGATCCGCGCCGAGGGGCGCACATCGATCCGGTCCTGCTGGACCATCCGGAGCGGCCCGGCCGCGTCCGCCGACGCGTCCGCCCAGTTCGGCTCGACGTTGAGCTTGACGATCCGGGGCATCTCCGCGTCGCCGAGGCAGTCGCGCACCGGGCCTGGATCACCATTCGGGGCGTGGCCGCAGGAGACGGCATTCGCCGGTGCTGGTGCCAGAGCGTTTATGATCGAGAGCCGCAGACAGTCGCCGGCATTCGCGCGGATCACCAGCGGCTCGTCGCCGTAATAGGGAAGCGCGGCACGCCGGAGCCCCTCGATCTCGGCCTCGGGGACGATTCCCGAGGCGAGCCAGGGGGAGACCAGGTCCTTCGGGACATGGACGAGCGCCAGCGCGTCCATGTCGCCGAACCCGTCGCGCCACGAGGCGTAGGATTGCCCTGACGGCAGCGGCATCGCGACCGCGAAGGCCTCGATCCGCGGCGCATCGGCCGGGCAGGCCGCGGGCTGGAGGGCAAGTGGCTCGCGAACAGCGCGAGCCGCCAGACGCTGTGCGCGCTCCTCCGGGTCCGGCAGCGGCTTCAGGACCTCAGTCACCCTGCAGTCTGAGCCGCTGAGATCGACGCAGGCCCGGTCATCCGGGTTCTCGATCCGGCGCGTCTCGTCACGGGCATCCTCCGTGTCATAGACCCGCATCAGTCCCCAGGCGCCGTTCCAGATCGCGTCCTGCGAGCCGAAGTGGAACAGATAGTCGAGCGCCGCCGACTTCTCGTCGTTTTCCTCCATCAGCGCCGCACCACTTGGCGCAAACCGTACCTGAACGCTCTCCTTGCTTGGAGCTGCCGGTATCTCGAAATGCTCCGAGATCCCGACTTCCTGCGCCGCGACGAAACCCTCGAGATTGTCGCAGAGCGCGACCCGCTCGCTGTGCTCCTGCCAGAACGCCGTATCGTCCTCGGGCTTCAGCAGGCCGTTACGCCAGCGGTCGTGCTGTCGGGCGATGCCCTTGCGGCCGTGGTCGCGGCATTCCTGCCACCAGGTCTGCGTGGCGTAGTCCGTGTCGAGCGGCTTCGACGCCGAGGGAAACTTCTGGTCGATGTGCCGGCGCCATTGCAGCCCCTCGAGAGCAAAGGTGTGCTGCACCTCCTGGGCCCCCTGGACCAGCCGGATCTGCACCCGCTCCTCCGAATAGGTCTCGAGGAGCGGCGTCGCCGGATCGCCATGAGCGCGGTTGCGAATCGATGGGTCGAGGGTCTCGGCGTCCCCGCCGAATGGTGGCGGCTCCGCATGCGGCGCGCCGCCGGGCTGGAGTTCGTCGCCGAAGAATTCCGAGCGGTAGACATGGGCGAGATTGCCGCGGGGGTCGGGCGACTGGCTGTCGATCGAGCAATCGAGGAGGTCGGCGGCGGCAAGTGCCTGTTCGAGTTCCGGCGTGAACTCCACCGCCTCGCCCGGCCGCGGGATCGCTGCCGGGCCCGGGCCGGATGCGGTTCCGTCGCGCCGCCGGAACTGGCGGAGCACGCCGGCATCGGCATCGGCGAAACATTCGAAGGCGGTCCTGCGGCTGCCGTCCGCATCCGGCGCCTCCGCGTCCGGGGCCTTCGCAGCCGGATCCTCGCCGTGTGTGTCTGCCTCCGGCATCCCGCCCGTCGCGGCGGTCCGCCAGAGGACCGTCTCCGTCTCCTCGATCGGAACGCGTTCGACCGCATCCGCCTCTTCGGCCGGCTCAGGATCGTACCCCCCTTCCTCCTGCCCGGATTCATCCGGCTCGCCGGTATCGCCGATCCTGAGCGGCACCGGCTCGCCGCGGTAGTTCACGAGATAGGGGTCGTGGTGGTCGACCGAGATCGCCTCCGGCCGCTCGGGCGCGTTGACCGGGCGTGCCAGCCCTTCTCCATATCCCGCGCGGTAGCGGACGAGGGCGAAGTGCCGGCGCAATTCCGGCACTTCGCCAGGGAGGATCAGGTCACGCGCGACAAGCGCGGGGGGCACCGCCTCCGCCTCGATTGGCAGCAGATTGCCGTCGAAACGTCCGCGCTCGATGGGACTGGCGCAGAGCCGCTCGATCGTGCTTTCGCTTGCCGTGCCGAGCGCGGACGACCGATGCTCCGCCTCGCAGACAAGCTTGGCGAGACCCTTCGGCGACGCCTCCACAGGCCCGGTCGGATCTTCCGCCGGCGGCGCCGCGAGTTCGGCCCCGCCGGGAAGGGGACCCGCCGCCGCGATCAGATCGTCCTTCTCGCCATCGGTCGGGTCATAGAGCAGCGCGAAATCGGCGATCGCCAGCGCGAATTCACGGTAGTCGGGATGGATTTCCCGAGTGCCGAGTTCCGGATCGTCGGGTGGTGAATCCTCGAGGGGATTTGCCACGATCTTGTGGACCCCGACGCCGCCCGGTCCGCCCTGCACGAAGCCCGCCGCCTCCGGCTCGGTCTCCATGCAGGTCTCTCCATCCATGACGAGGCCCGGACAGACCTCCTTGCCCACCGGCTCGATGACCAGCGCCGAGTAGAAACCGTGCTGCTGGATCGAGGAGGGCGCGAAATGGTCATGGGTGAACACCGTCCGCAGGGTCCGGTCCGCCATTTCCTCGGGATCGTCCGCCTCGCCCTCGATCGCAAGGATCGGGTCGGCGAACCAGCGCTGCACCGTGGTCTGGAATCGGTCGGGGTTCTTGCCGCGGGGTGCTGCCCACCAGTCATGGCGGATCGGTGCCCAGTGGTCGATTTCGCCGCCGACCTCGACGGGTTCGCAGATTGCCCGCCAGTCGGCTTCGGTCATCGCGGCGATCTTCGACCCCGCAGGAACAGTCGAGCCCGCTCCGATCGCCGGCGTCTCGCTTGCGGGATCAAGCATCGCGCAGAGCCGCAGCGTGATCTCGTCTGGCGAGAAAGTACCATCCTCGTAGTTCCAGCCATTCCCGGAGCCGTCCGAGGCGGTGACGTCGAATTTCACCAGGTGTATATGCTGGCCGATGGTGTCGGTCGGCGTCTGGACCTGGAAATCGTCGAGCTCAAGCTCCTTCGGAAGCTCGTTGGTATGCCGGAACTCGACACACTCGCCCGAATAGGCGCGGAAGAAGAACGGTTCCTCGCGAGCGCTGGGGCCCCGGTCCTTGTAGTCGTCGGAGACGCTCGTGAGCACGTTGATCCGCCCCTGCGGGTCGTGCCAGCCGGCCTTGTTGGTGACGATGTCAACCTGCACCGCCGAGACCTCGTAGCGGCGGAACCCGTTCACCGCCGGGTCCGGCACGAAGTCCGCGACGTCCGGAACGAACGGATCGGCCCGGAGCGCCAGCGGCCCGGGCGGGGCCGCTGCGTCGGGAACCGCGGGGCTGCGCCCGGCATAGGCATCCGGCGCGCCGCACGGATCCGCGAAGGGAGCCCCCGGTTTCGGGGGAGCGCCGTTCACGGGAAACGCGAGAACGGCGCCATCCGCGTCCGCATTCGGAGCCGCGCTGAGATAGCCGCCACGGGCACCGTCGAAACTCGTGGCCGCGCCGCGGGCGTCCCGGAGCTTCAGCGGCCGCCCGTCACTTGTCCCGTTGTGGTGAAAGCCCATCGCACCACGTTCGAGCGGCTCGCCCCGGTTGTCGAGGATGTCGATCCCGGCTTCGGTCAGATGGCCGGAGAAGTCGCCGAGGGCGAGCATCTTGGCCGTCAGCCGGTAGAGCGTGTCCTCCACCCGCCGCCGCTCCGCCGACGGGCTTCCCGCATCGACCCCGAGATCCCCGAGCGCGG
>CAYMOD010000017.1:9213-11753 GCA_964391945.1 uncultured Rhodobacterales bacterium
CGCCCGACGCTGCCGCTGCGCGCCATGACCGGCGCGAGCCGGCCGTCGGCGTCGCGCTCCAGCAGTTCGGTCGACAGCCCGGGCGCGGCCTGGCCATCGGGCAGCCGGCGCGTCCCGTCCTCGAGCACGTCGTGCACCCGCCAGAGCGCCCACATCCCCTGGGCGAAATGCGGATAGAGGTGGCAATGGAAGATCGAGTCGCCGACCGTCCGGCTGCGGTTGCCCGAACCGAGCGATTCCCACCAGCCTCCCGGTGCCTCGTCCTCCGGGGTGTAGTGGCGCAGGCCGCCGTGGTAGACGCGGTAGGTGAAACCCTGTCGCGGCGCCACGGTCTGCGAGTCGAGATAGGCCCCGCGCCCGCTGTCGTTCCCGGCAAACCACTGATGCGCGTGAAGGTGAAAGACATGCGTCTCCTTCGGCCCGGCGTGGTAGTTCCGGAACACGACCGGATCGTTCAGGTAGGCATGGTGGACGTTCGACGGATCGTCCGAATATCCTTCGAGCAGCGCCGGATCGCCGTTGGCCCAGCTCTCGAGGAAGAATTCCTCATAGAGGCACTCCATGCAATCTCCTGCGGGGCCGATTCCCTTGCGGTTCGCGAGGATCATCGCGCCGAGGCCGCTTGCCCCGTAGTTGATCGCGAAACCGTCGGCGACCCCGGCCAGTTGCGGGAACCGGCCGAGCTCCTCGAAGTTGCGGGTGTAGAAGGTCTTGAGCTCATCGTGGAAGAGGACGGAAAACTCGCGGAACGCCGGTTCGCCTGCTGGGCGGATGATCGCGTTCAGGTCGTTGTGGACGAGTTCGTAACGCTCGCCCCCGATCCGCTTCAGCAGGTTCAGCACCGGCATGTCCTCGCCGCCGGCCGGAACGGTGGCCTCGTAGTCCAGCGCCCCGCTGCGGTCGTGCGGACGGGGGGTATAATCGGCGGGCTGCCACGCCGCATCGAAGGCCGCGCGGGACGTCTGGCTGCGGTACCATTGCGTGGCGGGAGCGCCCTTCGCCTGCGGCTCGACCGCGAGGCTGCCGAAGAGGCCGTGGGCCAAGGAGCCGCCGTCTCCCTCACCGCCCGATGGCGCGGCGATGGAGTTCACGAAATAGGGCCCCTCGCGCTCGGCATGCCAGTAGCAGTCGACATGATCCGATCCGGGCGCGAGCTGGCCGAGGCCGAGGCAGACGTCATCGACCACCCCCGTCGCCGGATCGCGGAGCGGCCGCAGCCCGTCGATGACGAAGGATATCCCGCGCGTCCGCGGCCAGTCGGTGGCCTCCGGGCCATTGACAAGCCGCGCGGGCCTGTCCCGGGACCCGCCATCGCACAGGGCCGCCACGAGCTTGCCGGCGCCACCGGCATCGGTGAAGGCGAGGTCCTGCGATCCGTCCTCGGCACGCGTGCCTTCGGAGACCGCCGCGCGGATGGCCGCGCGCCAGCCGCCGCCGGTCTCGCCGCCCTGCCGGCAGAAGGTCTCGGAATAATCCGGGCGGCCGTCTCGGGCGTCATGCCGGAGCAGGTTTCGGATCCGGACATGCAGGATGTCGCCGACATTGGCGCGCAGCGTCAACGGCCGCGGCCGTTTGCAATCCCGCAGGCGCACTTCGCCGGCGACGAGCCCCTCGGGCCGCGGACGGATGCCGGGATCCCTGTCGCAAATCTCAGCGAGCTGCCCCGGCGGCGCGGCGGCCGGCTGGTCCGCCGGCACCAGATCACGGGTTAGCGCGAAGATCATGCCGAACGGGTTGTGTGATCCGAACCGGTTGTAGACGAGTATCTGGTCGAGTGCCGCGACCTCGGCGCAGATCACCCGGCGCTCCCGTCCGAAGGCGTCCAGTTCCTCAAATTCGGATGCGTCAACGGTGCAGAAATCCTGCGTCGCCACCGCTCCTTCGACCATCAGCGCGGGTGCGAGGAAGCCAAGCACCAGCGCCGAAAGCAAAGCTGCTTTCGTCATGTCGGCTCTCCCAATGAGAGCGTAATATGGACGGTCGATTGAACCGGCTAATCGAGATTCGCGCAAGTACGTTTTTACATGCGAGGCATGATGAAAGCGACAGGAGGTCATCTTGGCTTCTGCTGCAAGAACCTTTGCCTTTGTGCCCGATTCGGCGCAGAATAAGAGAGAGGTACTGACTCCTTCGCCGGAAGCACAGTCGGAGGCGTGTAATGCCGAATAGCACGAGGCTGGATGCCGAGTATCCCGTCCTCCGCTCCCACGCCGAGATCGAGACCTTCTTTCTGCGCGCCGAACCCTTCATCGAGGCACCGCCGCGGCAGGCGACGCTGTTCGTCGGTCCGTCCCTTGCGCGTCTCGGGTCGTTCGAGAGCCTCGTGGAGCAGGCGGGACCCTTGGGCGCGGTGCAGGAGATCCTTGCCGAGGCGGAGCGGGAAGCGGCAGGGGCCCACGCATCGCAAATGCCGCATCTCTTGGCATTCCCCTCCGGCTGGATCGCCCTGCTGCGGCATCCCGGCGACAACGATCCCGAGGACGCGCCGCTCCTGCGGATCGCGGTCTGTCCGTTTGATCCTGAGCCGGATGCCACGGAAC
>CAYMOD010000017.1:11853-17062 GCA_964391945.1 uncultured Rhodobacterales bacterium
TTGATCCTGAGCCGGATGCCACGGAACGCGTCGTGCAAGGCCTGGCGCAGGTCCTCCTCGGCCTCCATGACCTCCAGGGCAGCGACTCTCCTGCAGCACCGCTCGCGCCCCGTAGCGAGGAGCGCTGGGACGATCCGCTTGCCCGCCTCGTCGACCGGGACCGGCTCGAACAGGCCTTCGCCGCTCTGCTGAAGAAACGCAGGCCCGAAAGTGCCGAACGCGCGCGGCGCACGCGCTCGAGCGTGATCGATAGCCATCTGCGCTGGCTTGCTGCGCGCATGCCGGCGCCTGCCGCCCGCCCCTTCACGCCGCGGGGACCGGTCCAGCCGGCATTCGCCCGTGATGCCCTCGTCGATCTCAAGGATCACATCATCAACATGCGCTTCGGCGAGTTGTCGGACAGTGGACAGTTCCAGACCTCTCCCTCCGACGTCGCCGCCATTGCCGACCGGGCAAAGACGTGGATCGAGGGCGCCGAGGGCCGTCGCCTCGCGATCTACGCCCATGGCGGTCTCGTGAGCGAGGAAGCCGCTCTCGCCCATGCGCGGATCACGGTGCGATGGTGGCTCGACAACGGCGTCTATCCGATCTTCTGCGTCTGGGAGAGCGATGCCGTCACCACCATCCTGCAACTCATCCGTGAAACCCTCGGCGGCGACCGCGCCCGTGCCTTCGGTCTCGACGAACTCAGGGACGCCGCGGTCGAGCGGCTCACGCGCACCATCGGCCCGCAGATCTGGGACACCATGAAGCGCAGCGCGCGCCTTGCCTCGGCGGATGGTGACAGGCACGGGCTCACGCTTCTCACCGGCGAGCTCCTCCGGGCCTTCGGCGGCACCGTGCCGCGGCCGCATCTCGTCGGCCACAGCGCCGGCGCCATTCTGCTCCTGCACCTGATGGCGCGCCTGCGCAGCGCCGGTATCGTTCCGGGAAGCTTCCAGACGCTCGCCCCGGCCGCGACGACCGCGCTCTATCGCGATGGGCTCGCCACTTTTGCCGAGACCGGGTTGCCCTGCCGCATCTACACGATGACCGACGCCAACGAGCGCAGCGACAACGTCATCGGCCTCTACGGGAGGTCGCTCCTCTACCTCGTCAGCCGCGGCTTCGAATCGACCTTTGGCGAGACGATCTCGGGCCTGCAGAAGGACCTCCTCGCTGATCCGGTGCTGATCGGGAGGCTGAGCGAATGGTCGAACGGCGTCACGCGCGAGGCGCTCGTCTTCTCGAAGACGCCCGACGGCACCCCGCGCCGCCTCGGCTCGAACGCGCTGGCCCATGGCGGATTCGATAACGACGAGGCCACAATGTGGTCGGTGATGCATTTCATCCGCAGTCCGCAGGAGGTGGCGCTCATCGTTCCGTTCCCGGAGGAGGCCGCCGCCGAGCGTGGCCGCCGGGCGGCCGCCGACGTTGCACTGCCCGAGGAGGTCCGGACCTATCTCGCCCTTGTCCGGGCGTCGGCAGCCCCGGTTCCGGCCACCATGTCCGCTGCCATCCCGATGACCTCCCCGGCGCTGCCCCGGACCCCGACACGCCGGGCGCTGACCATCGGCATCAATGAATATACCCCCTCCAGGCGGCTCAACGGCTGCGTGAACGATTCGAACCTGTGGCGCGACTTGCTGGCGGCGCGGGGCTACACGGTCCTGCAGCGCACCCGCCCCGAGGAAACCGGCCGCGAGCAGATCATGCGCGATCTTCGCGACTTCGTGACTGGCGCGGCGGGAGGCGACATGCTGGTATGGCACTTCTCCGGCCATGGGCTCGAGATCGAGCCCGAGCACGGCAGCGACCCGGATTTCGAGACCACCGGGTTCGACCAGGCGATCGTCGCCTCGAACACCGCGGCGGCGACCGATGCGCAGGTCGCCCACGCGATCATCGACGACGATATCCACACGATCCTGAGCGCCCTCGATCCGCAGGCCTCCCTCCATGTGTTCCTCGACAGCTGTTTCTCGGGATCGGCGACGCGGCTGATGCTGCCCGGCCGGGCCCGGACCATGGGAACCGTGCGCCGGCGCGGCTACGTACCCCGGCGCCGCTCGCTGACCGCGCCCCACGCCGAAACCCGCGGGCCCTATGACGGCGCCAATCATGTCCTCTACAGCGCCGCCTCGGCGACCCAGGCGGCGGTCGAGAACGGCGCGCCCGTTCACGGCGTGTTCACCCGGGCCGTGGCCGAAATGCTCCACACCCACACCGGCACGCTCACCAATGCCGAGTTCCGCACGCGGGTGAACGCACTCATGCCGGGCAACGACCAGACCTCGGGGCTCCACTGCGACCCGGCCCGGGTGAATGAGCCGTTTCCGCTGCTCGCCGGGTGATGGCACATGAGCCCGCTGCCCCGCTGCGAGATCTGCCCGGCGATCGGCCGGGAAGCCGGCGTGCGGGCGACCTGCTATGCGCTCCGGGGCAACCAGCCGGCCGCGTGGCGGCGGGGCGCCGTCTTCACCGTTGACCCCTCGATCCGGGCCGGCGAGGGGGCACTCTCGCAGATTGCGATACCCTGGGAGCGGCTCCAGCCGGGGCTCGCCGGGAAGCTCTTCACGGTCGATGCGACCGACTGCGTCTCGTCCCTGACCCGGTGCATAGCAGATCTGGACCGGCCGGGGGCGGATGGTTTCACCTTCGATCAGGGCGATCCCAAGACGCATTGCCAGAACGCCTATTTCGCGGCGATGTCCACCTATGAAACGTTTCGCCGGGCACTCGGGCGCCCGGTCGCCTGGGCCTTCTGGACGGAGGAGGCGCACCCGCCGCTCCGGCTCGCGCCCTTCGCGATCGAGGCGCTGAACGCGTATTACGACCGGGGCGCGGCCGAGATCGGCTTCGGCTTCGGCCGCGCCGACGAGGCAAGCGCGCGTGGCGACCGCGATCTTCTCCGCTTCACCGCGCTTTCGAGCGACGTGGTTGCCCACGAGGTGACGCATGCGCTGCTCGATGGCCTCAGGCCCGATTATGCGATGCCCGTCAATCCGGACGTGTTTGCCTTTCACGAGGCACTGGCCGATGTGGTCGCGCTGCTCTCACGCTTCGAGCGTCCATCCTATTTCGGCTTCCTTGCCCGGAAGGCGCAGCTCGCGTTCCTCGACGCGAAGGCCCTCGTCAGCCTCGCGCCAGAGATCGGGCAGCTCGTGCGTGAATCGGGGCTGCGCACGCTCGATGTCGACTGGACGACGCCGGAGCGCGCGGCGCCCGATACCCGCCTGCCCCTCTACCGGGACGCGGATTCCCTGCCGCATCAACGCGGGGGGCTTCTCTCCTCGGCGATCCTCGAGGCATTCCTCCGCGCCGTCGGCCGCCGCATCGAACCGCTCGTGATGCTGGCCACGCCCGCGGGAAGCGCCGTTGCGCGCTACCTTCTGGAGCAGGTCGAGGAAATCGCCGCCACCACCGCCCGTCACTTCCTGTCGATCTGCATCCGCGCGATCGATTACTGCCCGCCCGCCGCGATCCTGTTTTCCGATTACCTGCGCGCCCTCGTCACCGCCGACCGCCTCCTCGCCCCTGAAGACCGCCTCGGCTACCGGGAGGAACTCATCGACGCCTTCCGCCGGCGGGGGATCTATCCCGAGGGGATCGACGTGATCTCCGAATCCGAACTGGCGTGGAACGCCCCGGAGATCCCGGTCTACCCGATCCCCGGCCTGAGCCTTTCGAGCCTGCGCTATCACCTCTCCCCTGTCATCCCGCCTTCGCCCGCCGAGATTCGTCGCCGGGCGAAGGCACTGGCGCTCGCGATCGACGCGGACGCGCGGCTTTACCGCGCGCTCGGCCTGCGCGATCCGGCCATCGCCCGAGCGGACGAGCACATATCCGCGCCGGTGATCACCTCGATCCGGCCAACCCTGCGGATGGGCCCGGACGGATACATCGACTTCTCGATCATCGCGGAGATCGCCCAGGACCGCGACATAGCGATCGACGGCCGGGGCCATGTCCGCCACCGCGGCGGGGCGACGCTGATCCTCGATGCCGCGGGAACACCGAGCCTCATCGTGAGCCAGAGGATCGACGGCGAGAAGCGCCTCCAGGCGGAGGTCGAATACGCGAGGCGCGCGATCGATGAGAGATGGCTGATCCTCGAGGGCGACCGCTATGTCGTGGACAAATCCCGTCGGCGGAACCTCTGCGCCAGCGCCTGACGAACGCGCTCAGGGCGTGGCCGGGACTCCCGGCAAAGGCTGCGGAAGGCAATGTCTGCATTCGGTGTTGGTCAGGCAAGGAGCCTTCGCCACAGCTCGCGCTGAGAGGTGTCATTGCTCATCAGCTTCGTGATGAACCAAGCGGCATAGCCGGGAAGGTTCCTGGTCGCCGGGTCGCAGAATGGCTTCATGAAGGTCTCGAAGCGATTGTGCAGATTATTCACGGTCTGGATGTGAAAGGCCTGGTTGATGACCTTGATGCCCGCAGATGCGTTGAGCCGGTAATGCGGGATGCCATCGTCGCTGCCTATCAGCAGCCGGATCCGGGCGAGCTCAGCCGGCACCAGGCGGTCGCGCTCGCGGCTGACCTCGCAAAATTCCCGTCCGTGCGGAGCGGGTCGGGTTTTGAGGGACTCGGTTGCAACAAGGGGGAGCCGCTTCCACGGCAAGGCGCCACAGCGACACAGACCAGCGTGGTTCGATCGCTGGACTCGGAACTTCACGAGACATAGCGGAACCTCGCGAGGCGCCTGGTGAGGAGCGCGCCCTGCACGCGCGGCTCCGTCAGTTCGCGCCGAGTTCCTCCACCATCTGCAAATGCTCCTCGAGCACCGGCAGCGCATCGGCTGCGAACTCGCTCAGCGCGCCATCTTCGCCTTGCACGACAAAGTCCTCGTGGAGCGTCATCCCCGCGAGATGGGCCTCGCGCTGCATGGTGATATAACGCTCGTCGAAGGCCTCGTCCTCGGCCTGCTGCAGTTCGTCGAGCATCTCCTGGTGTAGCGAGCGATCCTGCGGGCCATGAGCTTGATCATGGCGATCTGGAAGAAGGCGCGGGCAGTTGCGGCGGCGCCTTCGAAGTCATGAGCGAGCCGCCGGTTGATGGATGCCCATGCGAAGGTGCGTTCGACGACCCGGCGCCCTGGGTTGGACGACGAAGCCGGCATCGGTCCTTTTTATGATCTCGACTGGCCGCGGCGCCGCCACCGCGACGCGCGGGCCCTGGTAGCCGGCGCCCGCGGAGATGCGCTCGAGGAAGGGGAAGCGCCCGGTGA
>CAYMOD010000018.1:0-16986 GCA_964391945.1 uncultured Rhodobacterales bacterium
AGCTCATCGTCGATGCCGGCAGCAACCGGGTGATCGGCGCCGGCATCGTCGGCCCGAACGCCGGCGAGCTGATCGCCGAGGTGGCGCTCGCGATCGAGATGGGGGCGGACGCGGTCGATCTCGGCAGGACGATCCACCCGCACCCGACGCTCTCGGAGACGGTGAACTTCGCCGCAGAGATGTTCGAGGGCACGATCACCGACCTGGTGCCGCCCAAAAAGAAGTAGGTTGGCGCTCTTCTTCCGCCCCTACGCGCGCGAGGACCACGACCGGGTCCTCGCGATCTGCCTCGCCGCCTTCGCGCCGATCCACGAAGGCTTCGCGGCGGTCCTCGGACCGGCGCTCTTCCGTATCCACTACGCGCGCTGGCGCGAGAACCATGCCGACGAGATCGGCAGCTGGCCGTCCGGGAACGCGGACGCCCGCATCCACCTCGCCTGCCTCGATGCGGAGATCGCCGGTTTCGTCGAAACCCGGCTCGACCGAGCGAACCATGTCGGCGAGATCCGCCTCATGGCCGTCGATCCCGCCCATCAGCGCCGGGGCATCGGCCGGCGGATGTGCGCCTTCGCCCTCGATGAGCTCCGCGGCCGCGGTGCGACCAGCGCCTGTGTCGGCACCGGCGGCGATGCCGCCCACGCTCCCGCCCGCGCCGCCTATGCCGCCGCCGGTTTCGAGCGGTCGGTGCCGGCCGTCCATTTCTTCCGGCTGCTCTGAAACCCGCGACCGGTCAGAGTTTCGAGGAGATGACGCCGGTATTGAACCCGCCCATCCGGAGCTCGCCATGAAGACGCTGGTACTCGATCTTCGGACAGCGATTCATCACCACGGTCACGCCCTTCGCCTCCGCCCGTGCCGCCGCGGCCTCGTCCACCACGCCGATCTGCATCCAGATCGTCTCGAGCCCGCGGTCGAGGAGCGTGTCGAGCGCTTCGTCCACCACCCGCCCCGCCTGGTCGGAGCGGCGGAAGATGTCGACCATCTGCACCGGCCCGACCGCGCGCGGGATCGCGCGGAGGTCCGGCACCACTATCTCGCCATGCAGGTTCTTGCCGGCGTGGCCGGGATTGACCGGGATCACCCTGTAACCTTTCAGACACAGGTAGCGCGCAACGTAGGCCGAAGGCCGAATCGGGTTCATCGAGATGCCGACGCAGGCTATGGTCCGGGTGCGATCGAGAATCCTGCGCAAGGTCGCATCCGAACAGGGCGCGGACATCAGACCCGCCTCCCTGCCGGAGAATAAGCCGGACAAGAAAAAAGCGCCCGAACCGAGTCCGGGCGCTGAGTTGGAACGAGGGACAGTGAGATGAAGCAGGGCAGTTCCAAGCCAGCTGCTTCGTCCCAATAGATGGGGCACCAGCCCCTGTTCGCCAAGGCCTGTAAGCAAAAAGTGAGCATCTACCCTCCTCCCCGTCGCGAAGCGGCATAAAGCGCCACCGCCGCCGCATTCGAGACATTGAGCGAGCCGAATGTTCCCGCTGCGGGAATCCGGGCAAGGCCGTCGCATGAGTCCCGCGTCTTCGGCCGCATCCCCGGCCCCTCGGCGCCCAGGACGATCCCGAGCGGCCCCGGCGCCAGCACCTCTGCCACGCTTCCCTCCGCCGTGCCGTCGAGACCGATCAACCGGTAGCCGATCGCCTTCAGATTCGCCATCGCCGCCGCGAGATTCGGGATCCGGAGATAGGGCTGGCGCTCCAGCGCCCCCGACGCCGCCTTGGCGAGCGCGCCGGTCTCCGGCGCCGAATGCCGGTGCGGCGCCACCACCGCCTTCGCGCCGAACACCTCCGCCGAGCGCAGGATCGCGCCGACATTATGCGGGTCCGTCACCCGGTCGAGCAGCACGACCAGCGCATTTTCCGCCGGCGCGCATACCGTGTCGAGCGGTCCCCATTCGAGCGGCAATGCCTCGAGCGCCGCCCCCTGATGCACCGAACCGGGATCGAGCGGCGCGTCGAAACGCCGCGCGTCCACCACCCGCATCGCGAGCCCCTCGCGCTCCATCGCCGCGCCCAGCCGGTCGGCCGCGTTCCGCGTCACCACGAGGTTGAGGCAGCGGCGGGCGGGATTCTCCAGCGCGTCGCGCACCGCATGGATCCCGAAGAGCCACACGCTCTCCGCGCCGCGCCGCGCCGCACGCTCCTTCTCGATCGCCCAGGCCGGTTTCCGCGCCATGCGCCCTCCGCTCGTCGCGCCGGAACTGACATGGCCGGGACGAAGCCGCAACCATGGAAGATGCGGAGCGGAAGGGCGGCCGCCCCCGAGGGCCGGAAGCCTGCACGCATCAGCGCCAGTCAACAGGCTGAGGATGACCGGCTGATCCGATCGGCAGCCCCGTCGCGGGGACCCCAGCCCCGGCGCCTTCGGAGGCAGTCATGCCGCGCCGGCAGGGGCGCCCGGCCCTGCCGGAAAAGCGCGCCCGGATCGTCATCCGGTCACCGCTCCCTCGGGCAGGCAAGTTTTGACATTGAAACCACGGGCGATTGCGGCCATTTTGCCGACGATTCCAGCGGGAGGTGAATTCGGCATGACTGACGGGCGTGAAGAGGCGGCATTTCGACCGCGCCCGAAGTATCGGAGAGTCATGCTGAAGATCTCCGGCGAGGCGCTGATGGGGCCGCAGGGCTACGGCCTGCACCCGCCGACGGTGGACCGGATCGCCGAGGACATCAAGGCGGTGCGCGACCTCGGCGTCGAGATCTGCCTCGTGATCGGCGGCGGCAACATCTTCCGTGGCCTCCAGCTGACGGCGCAGGGGATGGAACGAACCACCGGCGACTACATGGGGATGCTCGCGACGGTAATGAACGCGCTCGCCATGCAGTCGGCGCTCGAGACGCGCGGCGTCTACACGCGGGTAATCTCGGCGATTCCGATGGACCAGGTCTGCGAGCCCTATATCCGCCGCCGGGCCGTGCGCCATCTCGAGAAGGGGCGCGTCTGCATCTTCGCCGCCGGCACCGGCAACCCCTATTTCACCACCGACACCGCCGCCACGCTCCGCGCCTCGGAGATGTCCTGCGAAGCGATCTTCAAGGGCACGCAGGTCGATGGCATCTATGACCGCGACCCCAGGATCCACCCGGACGCCAGGCGCTACGAGCGGATCTCCTACGACGAGGTGCTGCAGAAACATCTCAAGGTGATGGATGCCGCGGCGATCGCGCTTGCCCGCGACAACCGGCTGCCGATCGTTGTCTTCGCGCTCGACGATCCCAACGGTCTCGCAGGCGTGATCGAGGGGCGGGGGCGGTTTACGATAGTTGAACCTGGCTGATTGCAGCCACACGGGCTGGGAGTATGAACGGCCATGGACGAGGAAATCGATCTGTCCGACCTGGAGAAGCGCATGGACGGCGCTATCAACGCGCTCCGCTCGGAATTCGCGTCGCTGAGAACCGGGCGGGCCTCGGCCTCGATGCTGGACCCGGTGACGGTTGAAGCCTATGGCAACCAGATGCCCATCAACCAGCTCGGCACGATCACGGTTCCTGAATCGCGCATGGTGCTGATCAATATCTGGGACAAGGGGATGGTGAGCGCGGTCGACAAGGCAATCCGCAACTCCGGCCTCGGGATCAACCCGCAGGTCGACGGCACGATCCTGCGCATCCCGATCCCCGAACTCAACGAGGAGCGGCGGCGCGAACTCGCCAAGGTCGCCGGCCACTATGCCGAACAGGCCCGCATCGCGGTCAGGAACGTCCGGCGTGACGGCATGGACCGGCTGAAGAAGGCCAAGGCCGCCGGCATGGCCGAGGACGACCACAAGCTCTACACGGACGAAGTACAGGAGATGACGGACGCGGCGATCGCCAGGATCGACGCCGCGCTCGAGGGAAAGCAGGACGAGATCATGCAGATCTGACGGACCGCTTCCGGAGCGGTGCCGATCCTGCGGAAACGGGTGAGAATGTCGAACGCGAGTTTGCAGACCGCCATATCTGCGCCGAGACATGTTGCCATCATCATGGACGGCAACGGACGCTGGGCGGAAAGCCGGGGGCTGCCGCGGATCGCCGGCCACCGCCGCGGCGCCGACCGCGTGCGGGAGGTTGTGGAAAGCTGCCCGGATTTGGGCGTGACCCATCTCACGCTCTTTGCCTTCTCGACCGAGAACTGGAAGCGCCCCGAACAGGAGGTGCAGGGCCTGTTCCGGCTTCTGCGCCGCTACATCCGCCAGGAGAGCGCGCGCCTCGTCGCCGAAGGGGCGCGGGTGCGCTTCATCGGCGAGCGCAGCCGCCTCAGCCGCGAGTTGCAGGCGCTGATGACCGGGCTCGAGGCCCAGACCGCAGCGAACGACCGGCTGCATCTGACGGTGGCGCTCAATTACGGCGGGAGGGACGAGATCACGCGCGCCACGCGCCGCGTCGCGGAAGCGGTGCGAACGGGTGCGCTCGCGGTCGAGGATATCGGCCCCGAGACGATCGAGCGCTACCTCGACACCGCCGGCCTTCCCGATCCCGACCTCGTGCTGAGAACTTCGGGCGAGTACCGGGTCTCCGGCTTCCTGCCCTGGCAATCGGTCTATTCGGAATTCTCCTTCGTCAAGGTGCGCTGGCCCGACTTCACCGCAGACATGTTCGCCGCCGAGGTTCGCGGGTTCGGCCAGCGCGAGCGCCGGTTCGGCGCCGTCGCGGGATGACCCCGCCGCCGGCCGGCGGCGGAGGGCGGTTCGGCGACCTTCTCCTCCGCGTCATCTCGAGCATCGCGCTGGCGGCGGTCGTCTCGTTCGATCTCTGGATGGGCGGCTTCTGGGTGGCGGCGCTCGCCGGTCTCGCCACGGTGCTGATGCTGTGGGAGCTTTACCGCATGGTGACCGGCGACGGACGCCGGTTCGCCCCCGCCCTCGTCGCCATGGCGATTGCCGCGGTAGCGGGCATCTGGGTGACGGGGCTCGCCGGGCAGATGGCGGGGGCTGCCGTGCTCCTCGTCGGCGCCGCGGTTGTCGCGGCGATGGCGCCGGCAGGGGCAGGCTGGCTCGCCGGCGGCGTCCTCTACATCGGCTTCGCGATGGCGTTCGTGCCGGTGATCCGCGACGACCCGCGCCTCGGGCTCGCCGGGATCGTCTGGCTGATCCTCGTGGTGGCCGCTGCCGATATCGGCGCCTATTTCACCGGTCGCACCTTCGGCGGTCCGAAACTCTGGCCGCGGGTCAGCCCCAAGAAAACCTGGTCGGGCGCGATCGGCGGCCTCGTGCTGGCCATTGTCGTGGCACTCGCCTTCGGCATGGCGATGGGCTGGCCGCCCGGCATCGCCGCGGGCCTCAGCGTCGGGGTCGCGGTCGCCTCGCAGGCCGGGGATCTGATCGAATCGGCGCTGAAGCGGCGCTGGGGCGTCAAGGACGCGAGCCGGCTCATCCCCGGCCACGGCGGCGTGATGGACCGGCTCGATGGCCTCGTGGGGGGCCTGTGGTTCTTCGCGCTCTATGACATACTCGGCGGCAGCCTGGGAGGATGAGCCGCCGATGAGGCGCAGGATCAGCATTTTTGGCGCAACCGGCTCGATCGGGTGCACGACCGTGGCGCTCATCGAAGCGCGCGGCGTCGAAGCCTATGACGTGGTCGCCATCTCGGGCGCGCGCAATACCGCCCTTCTCGCCGCGCAGGCGCGCAGGCTCGGCGCGCGGGTCGCGGTGACATCGGAGCGCGAATGCCTCGGCGAACTCGAGGCGGCGCTCGCGGGCTCGAACGTGCGCGCGGCAGCAGGTGCCGAGGCACTCGAGGCGGCAGCGGCAGAGCCCGTGGACTGGACGATGTCAGCGGTGATCGGCGCCGCGGGCCTGCCGCTCAGCCTTGCCGCCGCCCGCCACGGCGGCATTCTGGCACTGGCCAACAAGGAGAGCCTCGTCTGCGCCGGCGCGCTGCTCAAGGCGGTCTGCGCCGGGGCGGGCACGACGCTGCTGCCGGTCGACAGCGAGCACAGCGCCGTCTTTCAGGCCCTCCGCGGCGAGCGGATCGAGACGGTGGAGCGGATCGTGCTCACCGCCTCGGGCGGGCCGTTCCGGACCTGGAGCCGCGAGCGGATGGGCGCGGCGACGCCGGCGGAGGCGCGGGCGCATCCGAACTGGGAAATGGGCGAGCGGATCTCCATCGACAGCGCCTCGATGTTCAACAAGGCGCTCGAGGTGATCGAGGCGCACGAGTTCTTTGGCCTCGCCCCCGACCGGATCGAGGCGGTGATCCACCCGCAATCGATCGTCCATGCCCTCGTCGGGTTCAATGACGGCTCGCTGATCGCCCAGATGGGGCCGTCCGACATGACCGGGCCGATCGGCCATGCCCTCGACTGGCCCGACCGCCGCCCGCTCGGGGTGGACCGGCTCGACTTCGCCGCGCTCGGCCGGCTCGATTTCGAACCCGCCGATGAATCGCGTTTCCCCGCGCTCCGCCTCGCGCGTGAGGTGATGGCGATCGGCGGCCTCGCGGGGGCGGTCTTCAATGCCGCGAAGGAAACCGCTCTCGATGCCTTCATCGCCGGGCGGATCGGCTTTCTTGACATGGCCGCCCTCGTGGAACATGTGCTGAACGAACGCGGCAGCGAGGCGGGCAGAGTGGCCGGCGGCTACGGGCTCGGCGATGTCATGGCGCTCGACCGGAAAGCGCGGCGGACCGGCCTCGCCTGGGTCGAGACCCGCAGGGAGGCCAAGCCATGGACCTGATAGCCCAGATCCCCTTCTTCGGCGGATTCCTCGCGACGATACTCCCGTTTGTCTTCGTGCTCGGCATCGTCGTCGCCATCCACGAATATGGCCATTACATCGTCGCCCGTTGGTGCGGCATCCGCTCGGAGGTGTTCTCGATCGGCTTCGGGCCGGTGATCTGGTCGCGCCGCGACCGGCGGGGCACGCTCTGGCAGGTGGCGGCGCTGCCGCTCGGCGGCTACGTCAAGTTCCTCGGCGATTCCGGCGCGGCGAGCGGGGCCGACCGCGAGGCGCTCGCGCAGGTGCCGGAAGCGGAGCGGGCGCGCACCTTCCACGGCGCGAGCGTCGGGCGGCGGATGCTGACGGTGCTGGCCGGACCCTTCTTCAACTTCATCCTCTCGATCGTCGTCTTCGCCGCCCTTTTCCTCTGGCAGGGAGTCCCGACCGAACGTCCGACGATCGGCACGATCGAGGCGCTGCCGAACGCCGGGCAGCCGCTTCGGCCGGGCGATGTCGTCCTCGGCATCAACGGCGAACCGGTCGAGGGCTTCGGCGACATCTACCGGATCGCCGCGGCGATGGAGGAACCCGCGCCGATGCGCTTCCGGGTCGAACGCGGCGATACCGTCCTCGACCTCACCGCCCCCTACGCGCTGCCGCCGCTCGTCGCGGGGGTCGAGCCGCTCTCGCCGGCGAGCCGGGCAGGCCTCGCCGCGGGCGACGTGATCATCGCTGCGGATGGTGCGGAACTCGCCTCGTTCGAGGAACTCCGCCAGATCGTGCTCGCCTCCGAGGGGCGGACGATCCCGCTCACCGTCTGGCGCGACGGAAGCGAGATCACGCTCGAGATCACGCCTGCCGAGCGCGACGCCGAGGATGGCCAGGGCGGATTCGAGCGCCGGGTGATGATCGGCGTCGCCGGCGCCTCGCTCTACCTGCCCGCGACCGAGACCCCGGCGCCGTGGACGGCGCTCGCCATCGGGGCGGAACGCACGCTCGACGTGATCGTGATGTCGCTGACCGGCCTTGGCCATATCCTCACCGGCGCGCTCGGCGCGGAGAATCTTCAGGGCCCGATCGGCATCGCGCAACTTTCCGGCGAGACGGCGGCACAGGGAGCCGTGAACTTCATCACTCTGATCGCGATCATCTCGACCGCGATCGGGCTGCTCAACCTCTTCCCGATCCCGGTGCTCGACGGCGGCCATTTCGTCGCCTTCGCGATCGAGGCCGTGCGGGGCCGCCCGCCCAGTGAAAAAGCGATGCAGGTGGCGATGACGATTGGCCTTGGCTTGGTCCTGTTCCTGATGGTATTCGCTACCTACAACGACATCATGCGACTGGTGAGCTAAGCGACCGGCGGCCGAACCACCGGGGGTAGAAGAAGCGGCGGAATAACCGCCGGCACAGTGACAAAAGCGGCGGCGAACCGTCGCGAGGGGCAGAGGACAGGCGGTATGACCAATCGGCTCAAGATGGGCTCCGCCAGGGCGGCGGGCGTCCTGATTTTCGCGCTTGCGCTCGGCGGCCCGGCGGGGGCGCAGACGGCGACGTTCTCGCGGATCGACGTCGCGGGCAACCAGCGGATCGACGCGGAGACCGTCCGCGTCTTCTCCGGGATCGAGGCCGGCGAACCGGTCAGCCCGGAGGAACTCAACCTTGCGGTGCGCCGGCTCTATGAATCCGGGCTCTTCGAGACCGTGAACGTCGCGCCCGAGGCCGGACGGCTCGTCATCACCGTCCAGGAGAACCCGACGATCAACCAGATCGCCTTCGAGGGCAACGACTCGCTCGGCGACGAGGATCTCGCGCAGGTGATCGAACTCCGGCCCCGGCTCGCCTATTCGGTGGCGGCGGCCGAGGCCGATGCGCAGCGGATCATCGACGCCTATCGCCAGTCCGGCCGCTTCACCGCGCGTGTCGAACCCGTCATCATCCGCCAGCCCGACAACCGCGTCGATCTCGTCTACGAGATCACCGAAGGGCGCGTGACCCCGGTCCAGCGCGTGACCTTCGTCGGCAACGAGACCTTTTCCGACCGCCGGCTGCGCCGCGCGATCGAGACCGGCCAGGCGAGCCTCTGGACCTCGATCTTCGGCGGCGCCACCTATGACGAGAACCGGATGGCGCTCGACCAGGAGCTCCTGCGCCAGTTCTACCTCGAACGCGGCTTCATCGACTTCGAGGTGACGTCGGCCACCGCCGAACTCGCGCCCGAGCGCAACGCCTTCTTCGTCACCTTCACCGTCAGCGAGGGCGAGCGCTACCGTTTCGGCCAGCCCTCGGTCGTCTCGATGATCCCCGGCCTCGATTCGGCCCAGTTCGAGCCGCAGCTCCGCGCGATCGACCCCGGCTCGGTCTACAACGCCCGCGAGGTCGAGCGCGTGATCGAGCGCATTGCCTATCAGGCCGGGCAGCAGGGCTACGCCTTCGTCGACATCGTGCCCAGGGTCGTGCGTGACGACGCCAACCGCAGCGCCGACATCGTCTTCGAACTCCAGGAGGGCGAGCGGGTCTTCATCGAACGCATCGACATCGTCGGCAACACCCGCACGCTTGACCGGGTCATCCGGCGCCAGTTCCGCGTCGTCGAGGGCGACGCCTTCAACACCCGCGAGATCCGCGCCGCCGAGGACCGGATCCGGGGCCTCGGCTATTTCGCGACCGCCCGCGTCACCGTGCGCGAGGGATCGAATCCGAACGCGGCGATCATCCGCGTCGAGGTCGAGGAGCAGCCGACCGGCTCGCTCAGCCTCGGCGGCGCCTTCTCGACCAACGAGGGTTTCGCCGCGCAGATCTCCATCACCGAACGCAACTTCCTCGGCCGCGGCCAGACGATCTCGGGCGCCTATTCCGGCTCGTCCCAGTTCCGCAACCTCGAGTTCGGCTTCACCGAACCCGCGCTCCTCGATCGCGACCTCCTCGCCGGGTTCAGGATCTATCAGCGCGAACGCGAATACCGCGAGACCGCCTACCAGACCAAGAACACCGGTTTCGAGCCCCGGCTCGGCTTTCCCATCAGCGAGAACGGCCGCCTCACCCTGCGCTACCGGTTGAGCGAGGACGAGATCAGCGATGTGGAGGACGACACCTCCGCGATCATCAGGGCCGAAGAAGGCTCGGCCGTGACTTCCGCCTTCGGCTTCACCTATGCCTATGACCGGCGGAACTCGGTCGTCGATCCGACCGCCGGGTTCATCCTCTCGATCAACCAGGACTTCGCCGGCATTGGCGGAGACTCCACCTTCTCCAAGACCCAGGCCTCGGCGCGGATCTACTCGAGCATGTTCGACGAGGACGTGATCCTCTCGGCAACGATCGAGGGCGGTGCCCTCTTCTGGGACGGCGACAGCCGTGTGACCGAGCGGTTCATCAGCGGCGGCGATAATTTCCGCGGCTTCGAACGCAACGGCATCGGCCCGCGCGACATCGACGACGCCACCGACGTCGACGACCCGCTCGGCGGCAACTACTACGCGGTCGCCCGGCTCGACGCGACCTTCCCGCTCGGCTTCCCGGAGGAATACGGCATCTTCGGCGGCCTCTTCGCCGATGCAGGCTCGGTCTGGGGCCTCGACAATACCAATGGTTCCGGCGGCGAGGTAGACGACGATTTCGCGCTCCGCGCCTCCGTGGGCGTCAGCGTGATCTTCGAGACCGCCTTCGCGCCCCTGCGTTTCAACTTCGCAAAACCGCTGATGAAGGAGGATGGCGACGAGACCGAGAGCTTCCGCTTCACCATCCAGACGCGCTTCTGAAAGAGGCTCCAGCGGAAGGTCGGGCCCGGACGGCAGCGCCGTTAACACTTGGGTAGGTTTTAATCAAGGCTTTGGATCAAGGACTTAAGGGAGGTTTCACGCGTGGGCGCCCGCGTCCACGCTCCGCCTCTGACCGCCCACGGGACCTCCGCCCCTCCCCCATGCGCGCGCTGGCCGGCGCCGTCGTGCTCGCTTTCGTGCTCCTGTCTTCCTCCGGCGCCGCCGCCCAGGACGGCGCGCCCTTCCTCATCCTCAATCAGGAGCGGCTCCTTACCGACTCGGAATCCGGCCAGGTGCTGCTTGCCGAGGAGCGGGAGGCGCGCGACGCGCTCCGGGCCGAAGCCCGCGAGCTCGAACAGGCTTTCGAGGAGGAGGAGCGCCGTCTGGCCGAGATGCGCGCCGGGATGGATCCGGAAGAATTCCGCAAGCTCGCCGATGATTTCGACACCCGCGTCGTTGAGGCGCGCCAACAACAGGACGAACGTTCCGATGCCCTCGTCAGCGAGTTCGATCGGCGCCGGCGACAGTTCTATGCCAAGATCGCTCCGGTGCTCGTCACACTGTTGTCACGCTACGGCGCCCATGCGATTTTCGATGAGTCGAGCGTGCTGCTCGCGGACCAGTCCCTGAACATCACCGATGTGGTGATCGCCGAGATCGACACCCGCGCGCAGACCGAAGACCAGGACGGCAGCGGCGACGGCGGGGCCGGACCGCCCGCAGCGTCGCAGGCACCGGAGGAGGCAGCGGAAGATGAGTGACGAGCAGGACGAACCCGGCGAAGAGATCGACATCCTCGAGATCAAGCGGCTGATCCCGCATCGCTACCCCTTCCTCATGATCGACCGGATCACTGGCCTGTACCGGGGACGCTCGGCGATCGGCATCAAGAACGTGACGGCCAACGAACCCCATTTCGAGGGGCATTTCCCCAGCCGTCCGGTCATGCCGGGCGTGCTCATCATCGAGGCGATGGCTCAGACCGCGGCCGTCCTCGTCGTCAAGGGCCTCGACGTCGGCGAGGACCACGGCCTCCTCGTCTACTTCATGGGCATCGACAAGGCACGCTTCCGCCAGCCGGTCACGCCGGGCGACCGGCTCGAGCTTCACGTCACGCTCGACCGCAGCCGCGGCAAGGTCTGGCGCTTCACCAGCGCGGCCAGGGTGAACGGCTGCGTCTGCGCCGAGGCCGAGTTCATGGCGATGATCATGCATCCCGAGGATCTCGAGAAGGGCAAGGCATGACGATCCACCCGACCGCCACGATCCATCCGACGGCGGTGATCGAGGAGGGCGCGCGCATCGGCCCCGATTGCCGCATCGGCCCCTACTGCGTGATCGGCGGCGAGGTCGAACTCGGCGAAGGGGTGCATCTCCATTCCCACGTCGTCCTCGCCGGCCTCACCCGCATCGGGGCGGAGACGCAGGTGTTTCCCTTCGCCGCCCTCGGCACCGTGCCGCAGGATCTGAAATATCGGGGCGAGCGGACCGAGCTCGTGATCGGCGCCCGCAACCGCATCCGTGAATACGTCACCCTCAGCCCCGGCACGGCGGGCGGCGGCGGCATCACCCGGATCGGCGACGACAACCTCCTCATGGCGCATGTCCATGTCGGCCACGATTGCATCGTCGGCAACCGGGTGGTGATGGCCAATTGCGTCTCGCTTGCCGGCCATGTCGTGGTCGAGGATGGCGCCATCCTCGGCGGCCTTGCCGGGATTCACCAGTTCGTCCGCATCGGCCAGGGCGCGATGATCGGCGGCCTTGCCGCGGTGGCGGCAGATGTCGTGCCCTACGGCACCGTTGCGGGCGACCGCGCCCGGCTGATCGGCCTCAACCTCGTCGGACTGAAGCGCCGGCGGCGCACCAAGTCCGAGATCAACGAACTTCGCGCCGCTTTCGACGCGATGTTCGAGGGCGGGGGGGCACTTGCCGAGCGAGCACGCATCGTACGGGACCAGCATCCGGACAATACGCTGGTGGCGGAGATCGTCGAGTTCATCCTCGCCGAATCGAACCGCTCCTTCACGCTGCCGCCCGAACGGCGCCGTGGCTGAAGCCCCGCTTGCCATCATCGCCGGGCGGGGGCCCCTGCCGCGGCTGGTGGCGGAGAGTTGCCGCAAACGCGGCCGCCCCTACCAGGTGGTGGTGTTCGAGGGCGAGCCCGTCGACTGGACCGAAGGGCACCCGGTCATCCACGCGAGTTTCGAGAAGCCCGGCCGCATGTTCGCCGCCCTCCGCGCCGCCGGCTGCACGGTCGCGACCTTCGCCGGCGGGATGACACGGCCGAAGCTCAACCCGATGCGCTTCGATTTCAAGATGATGCGCCTCGCGCCGCGGCTCGTCGCCGGGCTGAAGGGCGGCGACGATACGACCCTGCGCACGATCGGAACGATCTTCGAGGCCGAGGGGCTTGAACTTCAGGCGGCGCAGGACCTCACGGAAGACGTGCTGGTGCCGGCGGGCGTGCTTACCCGCGCCGAGCCGAGCGAGGCCGACCGCCGCGACACCGCGCGCGCCGCCGCCATCGTCGCCGCCATGGGCACCGTCGATGTCGGCCAGGGCGCGATCGTCGCCCAGGGCGTCTGCCTCGGCGTCGAATCGATCCAGGGCACCGATATCATGCTCGCCTTCGTCGCCGAGACCGGCGCCCCGTTCCGTCCCGACCGGAACGGGGCGCGCGGCGTCCTCTACAAGGCCCCGAAACCCGGTCAGGACCGCCGTTTCGACCTGCCGGCGATCGGTCCCGACACGATGGAGGGCGCGGCCCGCGCCGGCCTCGCCGGCGTCGCGGTCGAGGCAGGCGGCGTCATGGCGCTCAGCCTTGGCGAGGCGGTGGCGGCGGCCGACCGGCGCGGCCTCTTCATCTGGGGGCGGGAGGCGTGACCCGGCTCTTCCTCATCGCCGGCGAACCCTCGGGCGACCGCCTCGGCGCGGCCCTCCTCGAAGGGCTGAAGACGCTCGAAGGCCCTGCGCTCGCGGTGGACGGGATCGGCGGACCGGCGATGGCGGCCGAAGGGCTCGTCAGCCGGTTCCCGATGGAGGAGCTTTCCATCATGGGCCTGGCCGAGGTGCTGCCGCGCCTCCCCGGCATTCTCCGCCGCGTGCGCGAGACGGCGGCGGCGGTGGTCGAAGCGGCGCCCGATGCGCTCATTACCATTGACAGCCCCGATTTCAGCCTCAGGGTCGCGCGCCGCGCCCGTGCGGCGCGGCCGGACCTGCGCACCATCCACTATGTCGCGCCGCAGGTCTGGGCCTGGCGGCCGGGACGCGCCGCGAAGATGGCGCAGGTGATCGACCACGTCCTCGCCCTCCTGCCGTTCGAGCCGCCCTACATGGAGGCGGCCGGCATGACCTGTGACTTCGTCGGCCACCCGGTGGTGGCGATGCCACGAGCGACGGAAGCGGAAAAGGCTGCGCTCAGGGCGGTACTCGACTTCGGCGAGGATCCGGTACTTGCCCTCCTGCCCGGCTCGCGGCGGAGCGAGGTGGCGCGCCACGGTCCGATCTTCGCGGAAACCTTCGCGCGGCTGCGCCGGGTGCGGCCGAATCTCCAGGCGGTGATCGCGGCGACTGCGCCGGTCGTCGATCTGGTGCGGGAAACGATACCGGCCGCCGCCGTTCTCGATCCGCGCGACATGCCGGATTCCGAAGCGCAGATGTGGAAGCGCGCCGCCTTCGCCACCGCCGATATCGCGCTCGCCGTGTCCGGCACCGTCAGCCTCGAACTCGCGGCGCAGGGGACGCCGATGATCATCGCCTACCAGGCCAACCCGGTGAGCGCGGCGATCGCCCGCCGGCTGGTGCGCGTCGACACCGCGACGCTCGTCAACCTCGTGACCGGGCGCCGGGCCGTGCCCGAATTCATCTTCGAACGCTGCCAGCCGCGCCTGATCGCGCCGGCGCTCGCGCGGCTGCTCGACGATCCCGAGGAAGCCACGGAGCAACTCGCCGCCAGCGACGAGGCGATGCACCGGCTCGGCCGCGACGACGAGCCGCCTGGTCTCCGGGCGGCGCGCTCGGTACTGGCGGCAATTGGACGTCCGCAGCGCGGCTAGAACGCTTTCCGATCCGGTTGCATCGGACCGGGCGCACCCTCTTGCTGACCGGCGGCGATTCCTGAGTCAGCAGGGGTCCTGAGCGAGCGCCTGCTGACGCTTGGCCTTACTTGCTGACCAGCGGCGATTTCCGGGACAGCAGGTGGGGCCACCTGTTTCGAAACCGCTCCAGCGCAACTTGCATCGCGTGGACTTGCATCGCGTGGATGGGAGGGCAGCGCCGGGATCAGCCGGTCACCCCTTCCCAGAAGCTTTTCACGCGCGAGAAGAAATCCTGGCCTGCGGGGTTGTTGTCCCTGCCCGCGGCCTCGAACTCGCGCAGGAGCTCGCGTTGTCGCGCGGTGAGGTTCACTGGCGTCTCGACCGCAAGCTCGATGTAAAGGTCGCCCGAGGCTGAACCCCTGAGCGCCGGCATGCCCTTGCCGCGGAGCCGGAGCTGCTTGCCGGACTGCACACCCGCCGGCACCTTGACCCGCGTGCGTCCGCCATCAAGCGTTGGCGCCTCGATCTCGCCGCCGAGCGCCGCGGTGGCGATCGAGACCGGGATCCGGCAGTAGATGTTCTGCGCGTCCCGCTCGAAGATCGGATGGGTCTCGACCTCGATGAAGATGTAGAGATCCCCCGACGGCCCGCCCCTCAAGCCGGCCTCGCCCTCCCCGGCAAGGCGAATGCGCGTTCCGGTCTCGACCCCGGCGGGGATGTTGACGTTGAGCGTCCGGTCCTTGCGGACCCGGCCCGCTCCGGCGCAGCTCGTGCAGGGATTCTTGATGATCTGACCGCGCCCCGAGCAGGTCGGGCAGGTGCGTTCGACGGTGAAGAAACCCTGCTGCGCCCGTACCTTGCCTATGCCGGCGCAGGTCGGGCAGGCCACCGGCTCGGCGCCGCCTTCGGCACCGGTGCCGTTGCAGACATCGCAGGCGACCGAGGACGGCACGGTGATGGTTGCCTGCCGTCCCCGGTAGGCCTCCTCCAACGTCATCCGCAGGTTGTAGCGGAGGTCAGAACCCCGGCTCGCCCGCTGGCCACCGCGGGTCCGCCCGCCCATGAAGTCGCCGAAGAGATCGTCGAACACGTCGGAGAAAGCGCTCGCGAAATCGTGCGAGTTCGCCGCCCCGCCCCGGTGGAAGCCGCCACCGCCATTTTCGAAGGCAGCGTGCCCGAAGCGATCGTAGGCCGCCTTCTTCTGCGGATCCTTCAAGGCGTCGTAGGCCTCGCTGACCTCCTTGAACTGATTTTCCGAGGCGGGATTGTCCTGGTTGCGGTCGGGATGGAGAGCCTTCGCCTTCCGGCGGTAGGCCTTCTTGATCTCGTCCTCCGACGCGCCGCGGTTAACCCCGAGCACGTCGTAATAGTCACGTTTCGCCATGAGCGGAGGGCCTCGTCAAAAGCCGGGATGGCCTGCTCCTCCCGGAAACAGGCCATCTCGCGGTTGCATCGGGATCAGCGCTTCTTGTCGTCTTCGCCGATATCCTCGAAATCGGCATCGACCACACCGTCGTCATCCGCCGGCCTGGCGCCGGCGCCCTCCGCGCTGCCCGCCTCCGCGGCCTGCTGCTGCTCGGCCTCGGCCTTGTAAATCGCCTCGCCGAGCTTCATCGCCGCCTCGGTCAGATCCTGGCTGCGGGCCCGGATCTTCTCGGCGTCCTCGCTCTCCATCGTCTCGCGAAGCGCCTTGACCGAGAGTTCGATCGCCTCCGCTGTCGTCGGATCGACCTTGTCGCGATGCTCGGCGAGCGACTTCTCGGTGCCGTGGATCAGGCTCTCCGCCTGGTTCCTGACCTCCACCAGCTCGCGCCGCTCCTTGTCGGCCTCGGCGTTCTCCTCGGCTTCCCTGACCATCCGCTGGATGTCGTCGTCCGAAAGGCCGCCCGACGCCTGGATGGTGATCTTCTGCTCCTTGTTGGTGCCCTTGTCCTTCGCACTCACGGAGACGATGCCGTTCGCGTCGATGTCGAAGGTCACCTCGATCTGGGGCACGCCGCGCGGCGCGGGCGGGATGTCCTCGAGGTTGAACTGGCCGAGCAGCTTGTTGTCGCCCGCCATTTCGCGCTCGCCCTGGAATACCCGGATCGTGACCGCCCGCTGATTGTCCTCCGCAGTCGAGAAGATCTGGCTCTTCTTGGTCGGGATGGTGGTGTTGCGGTCGATAAGCCGCGTGAACACGCCCCCGAGCGTCTCGATGCCGAGGCTGAGCGGCGTCACGTCGAGCAGCACCACGTCCTTGACGTCGCCCTGCAGCACGCCCGCCTGGATCGCGGCACCCATCGCCACGACCTCGTCCGGGTTCACGCCGCGGTGCGGCTCCTTGCCGAAGAACTTCTGCACCTCCTCGATGACCTTCGGCATGCGGGTCATGCCGCCGACCAGCACGACCTCGTCGATCTCACCCTTGGCGACGCCGGCGTCCTTCAGTGCCGCCTGACACGGCTTCAGCGTGCGCTCGATCAGCTCGCCCACCAGGCTCTCGAGCTTCGCTCGGGTGAGTTTCATCACCATGTGGAGCGGCGTCGAGGTCTTGGGGTCCATC
>CAYMOD010000019.1:0-16864 GCA_964391945.1 uncultured Rhodobacterales bacterium
GGTATCGATGAGGGCAGTGGCGATGATAGTCAGCGAACCGCCTTCCTCGATGTTTCGTGCCGCGCCGAAGAACCGTTTCGGGCGCTGCAATGCGTTCGCATCGACACCACCGGTCAACACCTTGCCCGAGGAGGGAACGACAGTGTTGTAGGCCCGGCCGAGGCGCGTGATGGAATCGAGCAGGATGACCACATCGCGCTTGTGCTCGACGAGGCGTTTTGCCTTCTCGATCACCATCTCGGCAACGGCAACGTGGCGGGTCGCCGGTTCGTCGAAGGTCGAGGCGATCACCTCACCCTTCACCGAGCGTTGCATGTCGGTGACTTCTTCCGGACGCTCGTCCACGAGCAGAACAATCAGGAAACATTCCGGATGGTTTCGTTCGATGGAAGTGGCGATATTCTGCATGATCATCGTCTTGCCGGATCGTGGCGGCGCGACGATGAGACAGCGCTGGCCCTTGCCGATCGGTACGACGAGGTCGATCACCCGCGCCGTCTTGTCCTTGATGGTCGGGTCTTCGATTTCCATCTTCAGCCGCTCGTCGGGGTAGAGCGGTGTGAGGTTGTCGAAATGAACCTTGTGCCGGACCTGGTCCGGCTCCGCGAAGTTGATCGAGTGGACCTTGACCAGCGCGAAGTAACGCTCGTTCTCCTTTGGCGCCCGGATCACCCCCTCGACCGTGTCGCCGGTCCTGAGTCCGAACTTCCGGATCTGGTTGGGACTCACGTAGATGTCGTCGGGACCGGCGAGATAGTTGGCTTCGGGTGAACGCAGGAAGCCGAAACCGTCCTGGAGGACCTCGAGCACGGCGTCACCGACGATTTCGACCCCTTCCTCGGCCATGTCCTTGAGGATCGCGAACATCATGTCGCCCTTCCTCATGGACGATGCGTTCTCGATCTCGAGTTCCTCGGCCAGTTGCAGAAGGTCAGCAGGGCTTTTGGCTTTCAGATCGGCGAGCGAAAGCTGCTTAAAGTCGGCGGATAGATCCATCAGGATGCTCTGGCGAAGATGAGAGGGGGGAGCAAGCGCAGGACAGCGCAGGGATGTTCTCCCTCTGTCACAAACGCTCGTGGGAGTCAAATCACCTGGACTAGAAAGGTTTGACGACGACGAAGATCACGATGGCAACGAGCGCCACCGTCGGCACCTCGTTCATGATTCGGTAGGTCCTGCCGGAAGTTCGGTCACGATCCGCCGCGAGGGCCTTTCGCCTCCAGCCACACCAGTGGTGGAACCAGGTAAGCAGACCGACGAAAGCCAGTTTTGCCCAGATCCAGCCGTCGCTCCAATTGACGACGCCTGGTGTCAGGGCGAGGAGGATTCCGAACGTGTAGGTCGCGATCATGGCGGGATTCATGATCGCCCGCAACAGCTTGCGCTCCATCGTCTTGAAGATCGGTGAAGTTTCGGTTCCTGGCGGCGCGGTTTCCGAATGATAGACGAAAAGCCGGGGCAGATAGAACAGCCCGGCCATCCAGGCGACCATAGACACGATGTGCAGACTCTTGGTCCACGGATAGAGCGGGCCGAGGAGATCCATCGAGACAAATCCTCTCATAGGGTACGTTCCCTTAGGCCAGGCCCTGGCTGCCAGGCAATGGGAGCGGGAGACGCCACTGACGAACTCAAGGAATCCTTTTAAGAGGTAATGATGGCAGTAGGATTGGGGATTGTGGGGATTAACGGTTCGCCATTTTTCTTCACAGAGTTTTCCACAGGCTTGTCCCGATGACCGCAGAAGCTCGGCAATCGTTTCCAGCGGCTGGGACTTTTCATAATTCATTCAAAGACAGTAGCTTACCTAAAGCTATCATTCCCTTTCGACCGGATGATACGGGAATCGGACATGTATGCGGGAAGCCGGCCAGAAAGTTATCCCAAGGTGGGGAAACCTTGATACCCAGCCTGCCAGCAGGTGGATGCAGGGGCCCGGAATTGGTGATCATTCGGAGGGAGCAGGTTATCCGCAGGCTCCAGTGCTCCTCGTTCGGCAGTTATCCACGTTTTCGTCCCCCGGTAATTTTGCTATGTGGCCGACAAATGGCCGTGCATCGGACCCGAGGCGGAGGTCCGGCGGCGTGTTGGGAGGAATCGCGCCGCGCATGTCGGAGAGGCTGATTCTGGCGTCGGCATCGCGCGCCCGCGCCGCCATGCTCGCGGCAGCCGGCGTCGAGGTTGAGGTAATCCCGGCTGCAGTCGACGAGGCGGCGATGAAGACGGCGCTCGCGGACGAGGGCGCACCGCCGCGGGACGTCGCCGATATCCTCGCCGGGCTCAAGGCAGCCCGCGTTTCCGCCCGCCATCCCGGAAGGCTCGTGCTCGGCGCCGACCAGGTGCTCGCCCTCGAAGGACGAATTTTCGACAAACCACGTGATATGAACGAGGCGCGCGCACAGCTTGGGCTTCTGCGTGCGCGGCGGCACGAACTCCTGTCGGCCGCCGTGATCTGCGAAAACGGCCGTCCCGTCTGGCGCCATGTCGACAGGGTCCGGCTCACGATGCGGAACTTCACCGATGCTTTTGTCGAGAACTATCTTGCCCGCCATGGCGAGGCGCTTCTCGAGACGGTTGGCGCCTACAAGCTGGAGCAGGGGGGTGTCGTGCTCTTCGACAGGATCGACGGCGATTATTTCACGGTGCTCGGCCTGCCACTCCTGCCGCTGATGGCTTGGCTTCGGCTGCGCGGGATCGCACAGGAATGAGTGCGCCACCGCGTCTTGCCGGCGTCATCGGCTGCCCGATCGGACATTCCCGCTCGCCGGCGCTGCATGGTCACTGGCTCGCCCGCTATGGTATTCGCGGGCACTATATCCCGATGGCGGTAGCGCCCGATGATTTTGCTGCGGCCCTCGCCGCCCTGCCGAAGCTCGGTTTTCGCGGGGTCAACGTGACCCTGCCGCACAAGGAAGCGGCGCTTGCGCTTGCGGAAGAGATGACCGAACGGGCGGAACGGATCGGTGCGGCGAACACGCTGATGTTTCTGCCGTCGGGCGGCTTTCGCGCCGACAATACCGATGGCATCGGTTTCATTGCCAATCTGCGGCAGGCGCGGCCGGAATGGCGGCCGGAGCGGGGGTCCGCGCTCGTCCTTGGTGCCGGTGGTGCGGCGCGCGCGGTCGTTCACGCGCTGGCCGATGAAGGCGTCCCCGAGATCCGCCTCACCAACCGGACGCAGGCGCGGGCCGAGGCGCTCGCGGCTTCCGCCGGAAGCCCGGTGATCGTGGTTCCGTGGAGCGAAGCCGAGATGGCGATGGCGGGGGCGGCGACGATCGTCAACACCACCTCGCTCGGCATGGAGGGCCAGCCGCCGCTCGAGATCGGTTTTGGCGCTGCACCACGCGCCGCGCTTGCTACCGACATTGTCTACCAGCCGCTGATCACGCCCTTCCTGCACCGGGCCGCGGCGGCCGGGCTTGTGACTGTCGACGGGCTCGGGATGCTGCTGCACCAGGCAGTTCCCGGATTCGAAACATGGTTCGGCCGCAAGCCGGAGGTCGATGACGCCCTGCGCGAGGCGGTGCTTGGGCTGGCGCCATGACGCGGCCGTTCCTGCTCGGCCTCACCGGGTCGATCGGCATGGGGAAATCGACGACAGCGGCCCTTTTTGCCGAGGCCGGCGTGCCAGTCTGGGACGCGGACGCGGCGGTGCGCCGGCTCTATGGTCCCGGGGCGGCCGGCGCGAAGGCAGTGGCGCGGCTCGCGCCGGAGGCCGTCGGTCCGGCAGGCGTGGACCGCGCCCGGCTGCGCGAGGCGCTCGCGCGCGACCCCGGCCTTCTTCCGCAGATCGAGGCGGCGGTCCATCCTCTCGTCGCGGCTGATCGAGAAGCCTTCGTGGCGGTCAATGCCGATGCTCCGCTCATCGTTCTCGACATCCCGCTTCTGTTTGAGACTGAAGCCGAAGCCGGCTGTGACGCGGTTCTGGTTGTGACCGCTCCGTCCCCGATTCAACGCGCGCGGGTGCTGGCGCGGCCCGGCATGGATGACGACGCGCTGGCGGCGATCCTCGCCCGCCAGATACCTGACGCGGAGAAGAGGCGACGCGCCGACTTCGTGATCTGCACCGATGAGGGGGTTGAACGCGCCCGCGATGCGGTCCTATCGGTGGTTCGGATCATCATGGAGCGGCGGCATGCGTGAGATTGTGCTCGATACCGAGACGACCGGGCTCAACCCCGAGGAGGGCCACCGGATCGTGGAGATCGGCGCGGTCGAGGTCGTCAACCATATCGCTACCGGCCGAGTGCTGCACCTCTATCTCAATCCCGAGCGGGACATGCCGGAGGATGCATTCGCGATCCACGGCCTGTCGACAGGATTCCTTGCCGACAAGCCGACCTTCGCTGCGGTTGCCGACGAGTTTCTTGATTTCATCGGCGATGCACGGCTGGTGATCCACAATGCCCGCTTCGACATCAGGTTTCTCGATTTCGAGCTCCGGAGGTGCGGGCGGCCAATGCTCGGGATGGAGCGGGCACTCGATACGCTGGCACTCTGCCGGAAGCGGCTGCCGGGAGCTGCTTCGAGCCTCGATGCGCTCTGTCGTCGATTCGGCATCGATAATTCCGCCCGGACCAAACACGGCGCGCTTCTCGACAGCGAGCTTCTGGCGGAGGTCTACCTCGAACTCGTCGGCGGGCGGCAGCCCGATCTCGTCCTCGAAGTGGCAGCGAGGAGCGGTGCGATCGCGGTCGATACCGAATGGGTCGCCCCACCGCGGCCCCGGCCGCTGCCGCCGCGCCTGACCGAGGCGGAGGCCGAGGCCCACGCCCGCCTTGTTGCGGATCTCGGAGATGCAGCGCTCTGGACGGCGACGGCACGGACCGCTGTGGGTAACCGGGGCTGACCCGGGTCCCGGTTCCGGAGGCGCCTTTCCGAGGCTGAACTGCAACTTTCCCAAGTGCAAACGACTCTCAACCGTGCCCAGCCGGGCGCATCTGCGTTGCGCGCCGGCCGAGAGCGATGGAAAGTGCTTTAGTGACGCAACATGCCCTTCAGCTCGTAGATGAGCGCCAGCGCCTCGCGCGGGGAGAGGTCGTCGGGGTGGATTTCGACAAGCCGGGCCTCCGCATCGGAAAGGGGCGGGGCAGGGGTGGCAGGGGCTGATGCACGGAAGAGAGGCAGATCGTCGATCAGCCCCTCGCCCCTGCCGCCGCGCGCGCGGTCGCCCTCCTCGAGCCGTTCGAGGATCGTGCGCGCCCGCTCGACCACCGCCGCCGGCAGCCCGGCGAGCCGCGCCACCTGCACACCGTAGCTGCGGTCGGCGATGCCCTCGCGCACCTCGTGGAGGAAGATGACATCGCCCTCCCATTCCCGCACTGCCACCGTCGCGTTGTGAAGCCCGCCAAGCCGCCCGCCGAGCACGGTGAGTTCGTGGTAATGCGTGGCGAAGAGCGCCCGGCAGCGGTTTTCGTCGTGGAGATGTTCGAGCACCGCCCAGGCAAGCGACAGCCCGTCATAGGTCGCGGTGCCCCGCCCGATCTCGTCAAGGACGACGAGGGCGCCGGGCCCCGCCTGGTTCAGGATCGCCGCGGTCTCCACCATCTCGACCATGAAGGTGGAGCGCCCGCGCGCGAGATCGTCGGCCGCGCCCACCCGGGAGAAGATCTGGTCCACCACCCCGATCCGCGCCGCTTGCGCCGGCACGAACGCGCCCGCCTGCGCGAGCAGGGCAATGAGCGCGTTCTGGCGCAGGAAGGTGGACTTGCCGCCCATGTTTGGCCCGGTGATCAGCCAGACGGGTTTTGCCGCGAGATCGCAGTCGTTCGGTACGAAATGCCCGCCCGTGCGGCGGAGTGCCGCTTCCACCACCGGATGCCGCCCGGCAGTGATCGTGAAGTCACGCCCCTCGACCACCTCGGGCCGTGTCCAGTCGCCCGCCCGGGCCACCTCGGCGAGCCCGGCGGCGATGTCGACCTCGGCGATCGCCCGCGCCGCCTCGCCGATCGCGCCAGCCGCATCCAGCACCGCCGCGCGCAGCTCCGTGAAGATCGCAAGTTCCAGTTCGACCGCCCGCGCGCCGGCGTTGAGGATGCGCTTCTCGATCTCGGCGAGCGGCAGCGTGGTGAACCGCACCGCGTTCGCCATCGTCTGGCGGTGGATGAAAGTCTCCGAGAGCGGCGGGCGCATCATCCTGTCGGCGTGGGTCGCGCCCGTCTCGATGAAATAGCCGAGCACGGCGTTGTGGCGCACCTTGAGCGAGCCTATCCCCGAGAGCTGCCGGTACTCGGCTTCGAGGCTCGCGATCACGCTGCGGCCCTCGTCGCGCAGTATCCGGGTCTCGTCGAGTTCCGGCGAATGACCGGCGGCGACGAAACCGCCATCGCGGGCGAGGGCAGGGGGGTCGGCCACCAGCGCGTTTTCGAGTGTCTCCACCAGTGCGCCATGGCCAACAAGCCGCGTGCGTGCCGCAGCGAGCACTTCCGGCAGGTCGCCTTCGAGCGCCCCGAGCGCCCCGGCCTGGGCGAGACCGTCGCGGATCGCCGCGAGGTCGCGGGGTGTGCCGCGTTCGAGCGCGAGCCGCGACAGTGCCCGTTCGAGATCCGGAACGCGGCGCATGACCTCGCGCGCGCTGCGGGCGCGGTCGCTCTCCTCGACGAAGAAGGTCACCGCCGCCTGTCGCGCGCGGATCAGGCCGACATCGGTTGAGGGTGCGACCAGCCGCGCTTCGAGGAGCCGCGCGCCGGGGCCGGTCAGCGTCCGGTCGACCGTGGCAAGAAGCGTGTCCTCGCGTCCCCCCTGGAGGGAGCGGGTGATCTCGAGATTGCGCCGCGTCGCCGCGTCGATCTGCACCGTGCCGCCCGGCACCTCGCGCACGGGCGGGCGCAGGAGCGGCAATTTCCCCTTCTGCGTCAGTTCCAGGTAATCGACGATCGCGCCGAGGGCGGCGAGTTCGGCACGGGTGAAACTGCCGAACCCCTCGACCTCGGCCACTTGGAAAGCAGCCGTGAGACGGCCTTCCGCCGCGCTCGAATCAAACGAGCCGCGCGCAAGCGGGGTCGCCACCGCGCCCGCCTCCCCGACGAGATCGCCGAGCTCCCCCTCAAGCTCCTCGGGCAGGAGCACCTCGCGCGGCCCGAGCCGGGCCAGCATCGGCCCGAGTCTGACGCGGCCGCAGGCGGTGACGATAAGCTCCCCCGTCGAGACATCAACCCAGCCGAACGCGCCCTCGCCTCGAACTTCCGCATAGGCCGCGAGGAAATTCGAGCGTCGCGCATCGAGGAGCCCATCCTCGGTCAGTGTCCCCGGCGTGACGAGCCGTACTACGTCGCGCGCGACCACGGATTTGGCACCGCGTTTGCGGGCCTCGGCCGGATCCTCCATCTGCTCGCAGACGGCGACGCGAAAACCCTTGCGGATCAGCGTCGCGAGGTAGCCTTCCGCGGCATGGTAGGGCACGCCGCACATCGGGATGTCCCGGCCAAGGTGCTGGCCGCGTTTGGTCAGCGCAATGTCGAGGGCCGCCGCCGCCGCCTCGGCGTCTGCGAAGAACAGCTCGTAGAAATCGCCCATGCGGTAGAAGAGGAGCGCCTCCGGGTGGCGCGCCTTGATCTCGAGATACTGCGCCATCATCGGCGTGATGGAGGTGCTGATGTTCACCGGCGTTCCTGCTTCGATACCCGCGCCCCCTCTAGCCTCTCGGTACGGCTGGTGCCAAGAGCAGACCCGGCGTTCTCGTGACGTTCAGGCGGAGAGCCGGTCGAGCTCGGTCGCGGGAAGGAAGGGGAAGAAGACGCCGCCCGACCAGACGCCGAAATGCGGCACGCCGTCCACGTCGTGCTCGGTGCCGAGATCGACGAGGCGGTAGAAGGTCTTGCGGTCGATCAGCGCCTCGAGGCCGCTGCGGACATGGATATAGGGCGCGGGTTCGCCGCCCGGCGCATCGAGCACGAGGCGGAGCGGGTTCCCGGGCCCTGCGGCTGTCTCCTCGTCGAGATTGGTGGTGAAGGTGAGGGTCTGGCCTTTGCCCTCGCCCTCGGCACGCAGGTCCACCGCGACGAAGGGCGCATCATCGACGGTGATGCCGATCTTCTCGACCGGCGTGACGAGGAAGTGCCGGTCGCCCTCGCGTTTCAGGACCGAGGCGAAGAGTTTCACGAGGGCGCGCCGGCCGATCGGCGTCCCGAGATAGTACCATGTGCCGTCGCGGCCGATCCGGATGTCGAGATCGCCGCAGAAGGGCGGGTCCCAAAGATGCACCGGCGCCGGGCCGCGCTGCCTCCCGGACCGCTCCACGGCGGCGGCGATGCCCTCGGCCGAGGGTGCCTGCCTGTTCCCATTGTGATCGCTTTTGCGCATTGTCCCGGGTGCCTCCGGCTTTATCTCGGGTAGAGTAGAGTAGGGACCGGATACGTGGGCAGCAACGTCAGCTGTTCGGAACCGATGGACTGCCAGGAACTGGTAGACGACAGGTGCGGCAGGCAGGAGCGGGACATGGAAACGGACACCAGAACCGGCGTGGCCGACATCATCGCCGAGATCGAGGAAACCGGCGGCCGGCTCGCGGCGGCGCGTGCGATGATCGCGCGCCGGATCATCGGCCAGGAGCGGGTGGTCGAGGAGACGCTGATCGCCATCCTCTGCGGCGGCCATGGTCTTCTTGTCGGCGCGCCCGGCCTCGCCAAGACCCGCCTTGTCGAGACGCTCGGCATTGTCCTCGGCCTCGCCGCGCATCGGATCCAGTTCACGCCCGACCTGATGCCGGCCGACATCCTCGGTGCCGAGGTGCTCGAGACGGGCGCAGACGGCAGCCGTGCCTTCCGCTTCATCGAGGGGCCGATCTTCTGCCAGCTCCTGATGGCGGACGAGATCAACCGCGCGAGCCCGCGCACGCAATCGGCGCTCCTGCAGGCGATGCAGGAACGCGAGGTGAGCGTCGCCGGCCAGCGGAGGGCACTGCCCGCACCGTTTCACGTCCTCGCGACCCAGAACCCGATCGAGCAGGAGGGGACCTATCCCCTGCCCGAGGCGCAGCTCGACCGGTTCCTTCTCCAGATCAACGTCGGTTATCCCGACCGCGCGGCCGAGCGCGACATCATCCTCGCAACCACCGGCGCCGAGGAGCGGGCGGCCGAACCGGTGCTCGACGCGACGAGCCTGATGGCGGCGCAGCGCCTCGTGCGGCGGCTTCCGGTCGGCGAGGCGGTGGTCGAGGCGATCCTCGACCTCGTCCGTGCAGCACGGCCGGGAACCTCCGACACGCATCCGGCGGTGGCACATTCGGTGAGCTGGGGTCCGGGCCCGCGCGCCGCGCAGGCACTGATGCTGGCGATCCGGGCGCGTGCACTCCTGCAGGGCCGGCTGGTGCCTTCGGTCGCAGACGTGGCGGCGCTTGCGGAGCCGGTGCTCATCCACCGCATGGCGCTCGGCTTCGCGGCGCGGGCGGATGGCCAGACCCTCGACGATCTGATCGCGCGGATCGTCGGTGACGTGACCGGGCGCGAGGCGGCAGCGTGAGGGGGAGGGAGCCCCAGGGTGCGGTCGGGCTCCGGCGTGATGCCGAGACCATTGCCGGGGCGCTGCCCCCGCTCCTGACCGAGGCCGAGATGCTCGCCGCGACTGTGTCGATGGGCGTTCATGGGCGGAGGCGCGCAGGAGCGGGCGAGGATTTCTGGCAGTACCGCCAGGCAATACCAGGCGATGCGCTGAGCCAGATCGACTGGCGCCGCTCGGCCCGGTCGGATTCCTTCTACATCCGTCAGATGGAATGGGAATCGGCCCAGACCGTCAGCCTCTGGGTCGATCACGCGCGGGCGATGGATTACCGTGGCCCGCAGGCGGTGTGTACCAAGCGGGAGCGGGCGGCGCTCCTCGCGCTCGCGCTTGCAGTGCTGCTGGTGAAGGGCGGTGAGCGGATCGCGCTGATGGGCACCGCCGCTGCCACGCCGCGGAACGGAAGGGCGCAGATCGGACGGATGGCGCTCGCGCTCGCCGGGGCCGTTCCGGGCGCGCGCGAGTTACGCCCGGATTACGGAATGCCGCCGCCCGATCGTTTCTTGCGTGGGGGAAGAGCGGTGTTCTTCTCGGATTTCCTTGGCGACCCGGAGGCAGTTCGCCCGGCGATGGAACGGGCGGCCGATCAGGGGGTGAGGGGTTGCCTCGTGCAGGTGCTCGACGAGACGGAGGAAGTCTTTCCCTTCGATGGCCGGATGATCTTCGAGAGCATGTCGGGTGCGACCTGGTTCGAATCGCAGCGGGCAAGGGCGCTCCGCGACGCCTATCTCGCGCGGCTGGCCGAACGGCGGGCGTGGCTCGCGGAGATGGCCGGGCATTTCGGCTGGCGGGTGCTGCACCACCGTACAAGCGAGAGCCCGCGCACCGCCCTTCTCTGGCTCTACATGGGCCTCGGGCCACAGCGGTGAGTCGATGATCGGCTCGCTTGCCTTCCTCGCGCCGTGGCTTCTTCCGGGGCTCTTTGTCCTGCCGGTGCTCTGGTTTCTCCTGCGCGCAGTGCCGCCGCGGCCGGAGCGGCTGCCGTTTCCCGGTGTGCGGCTGCTCCTCGGGCTCGAGGATCCGGAGCGGATGCCGGAGCGCACGCCGCCCTGGTTGCTGTTGCTCAGGATGCTGGCGCTCGCTCTCGTCATTCTTGCCTTCGCGCAGCCGATCCTGAACCCGCGGCAGGTCGCAGGCGAGGGACCGCTTCTCGTGCTCCTCGACGGCGGCTGGGCCGATGCGCCCGACTGGGCTGCACGCGCGAGCCGGGCGGCGGAGGCGCTCGCCGAGGCGGAAAGGGCAGGGCGGCCGACGGCGGTCCTGCAGGCGGCTGCCGCGCCACCGGCGGACGGCATGCCGTGGCGCGCGGCTGGTGAATGGACCGAGCGGCTTGCGGCGCTCGCACCGCTGCCATGGGGATCGGATCGCGATGCGCTCGCTGCCTGGATCGAGGGGACCGAAGGTGGTTTCGACACGCTCTGGCTGAGCAATGGCGTCGGTGACGGCGGCGAAGCGCGGCTTGCCGAGGCGCTGCTCGCGCGCGGGGCGGTGACACTGGTGCCGCCGCCGCGTCCGGCGTTCGCGTTGACCCCGCCGCAGCTCGTGGAGGGGGGGGTCGCCGTCACTGCGCTGCGGCCAGACGCGGCGGCGGCACAGCCGATCGGCATCGCCGCGATCGGTCTCGATCCCCGCGGGATCGAGCGAGTGCTCGGCCGGGCAGAGGGCCGTTTCGAGGATGGTGAGACCAAGGTCAAGATCACGCTCGACCTGCCGCTCGAGCTCCGGAACCGCGTCGGCCGCGTTGCGATCGACGGGGTGCATTCGGCCGGGGCGGTGGTTCTTGCCGACGACGCGCTCCGTCGGCGCAAGGTGGCGCTGATGTCGGGACGTGCCGGGGGTGAGGAGCAGGATCTGGCCGATCCGCTCCATTACTTGCGGCAGGCACTCGAACCTTCTACCGAGATCGTCGCCGGCCCGCTCGAGGACATGCTGAACACTGCACCCGATGTGCTGGTGATGGCCGATGTCGGTGTGCTCGGTACGGGCGAACGCGAGGCCGTTACTGACTGGGTGAAGCGCGGCGGCCTCCTGGTGCGCTTTGCCGGGCCGCGGTTCGCGGCAAGCGGCGCCGGGCAGATGGCGGAGGACCCGCTCCTGCCGGTGCGGCTCAGAGCCGGCGGACGGGCGATCGGCGGCGCGATGTCCTGGGGCGCGCCGCGGCGGCTCGAACCATTCCCTGAGGGGAGCGCGTTCGAGGGGCTGCCGCTGCCCGAGGATGTCGAGATCACGAGTCAGGTCATTGCCCAGCCTGCCCCCGACCTCGCGAGCCGGGTGATGGCGAGCCTCGAGGACGGCACGCCGCTCGTCACCGGCAACGGCCTCGGCGCGGGGCGGGTGGTGCTCTTCCACGTCACCGCCAATGCCGACTGGTCGAACCTCGCCCTCTCGGGCCTCTTCGTGCAGATGCTGGAGCGGCTGACGTTCTCGGCCGGCGGCACCGGTGGGAGCGAGGCTGAACTCGGCGACGAGACCTGGACGGCCGAGCAGGTGCTCGATGGGTTCGGCGCGCTCGGGAGCCCGACGCTGGTCGCGGGTGTGCCGGGGACCGATCTTGCCGAAGGCGCACTCGGCCCGGAAATGCCGCCTGGCATCTATGCGAATGGCGAGCGGCGATATGCGCTCAACGTGATGCGGGACGGTGACCGGCTCGCGCCGCTCGCACCGCTGCCGGCGGGGGTGAGCGTCGAGGCGATGGAGCGGCCGGGCGAGACCCGGCTCGGGCCGTGGCTGCTCGCAGCGGCGCTGGCGCTTTTCGCCCTCGATCTCCTCGCCACGCTCGCGGTTTCGGGCCGGCTCCGCCTGCGCGGCGCGACGACGGTAGGGGTGGCGCTCCTCGCCGTGATCGCGGCAGGCCCGGCGCCCGCGCAGCCGGTGTCCGACGATGCCGAGGCGCGCGCGCTCCATGCCGCGAACGAGACGGTGCTCGCCTATGTGATCACCGAGGACGAACGTGTGGACGGGATCAGCGAGGCGGGGTTGAGAGGGCTCAGCCGCACGCTCTATGCCCGCACCGCGGTCGAACCGGCCGAGCCGGTCGGCGTCAATCTTGAGACCGATGCGCTCGCGCTCTACCCGTTTCTCTACTGGCCGGTCACGGAGGACCAGCCGACGCCCTCGGAAGCCGCCTACGACCAGCTCAACGAATACCTGCGCAACGGCGGCATGATCCTCTTCGACACCCGCGACGGCGATATCGGCGAAGAGGCGGGCGGCACGACGCCGAATGGACGCACGCTCCAGCGGATCGCGGCGCGGCTCGACATCCCGCCGCTCGAACCGATGCCCAACGATCATGTGCTGACCCGCACCTTCTATCTTCTTCAGGATTTCCCCGGCCGCTGGGAAGGCACGAGCCTCTGGGTCGAGGCCTCGCCCGCGGCCGAGACAGTCGAGGGAAGGCCCTTCCGCAACCTCAACGACGGGGTGACGCCGGTGGTGATCGGCGCGAATGACTGGGCCGCTTCCTGGGCGGTGGATGAGAACGGCGCGCCGATGTTTCCCGTCGGCCGTGGCCTCGCTGGCGAGCGTCAGCGCGAAATGGCGCTGCGTTTCGGGGTCAATCTCATCATGTACGTGATGACCGGCAACTACAAATCCGACCAGGTCCACGTCCCGGCCCTGCTCGAGCGGTTGGGGCAGTAGCGTGAGCGCGATCGCCTTTGACCCGGTCCTGCCGCCTTTCCTCATCGCGGTGCTGGCGGCGCTCTCGGTTCTCGTTACCGGTATTGCGCTCTGGCGCGGCCTTGCCGGCTGGTGGCTGCGGTTCCTCGCGGCAGCGATCGTGCTGATCGCCCTCCTCAACCCCTCGTGGCGGCAGGAGGACCGGGCGCCGCTGCCGAGCATTGCCTTCGTCATTGTCGACGATTCCGCCTCGAACCGCATCGCGGGTCGCGAGAAACAGGTGGCGGAAGCGGTCGCGGCGCTCGAATCCCGGCTCGCCCGTCTTGGCGAGACGGCGCCGCTCGAACATCGGCTCGTCCGGGTGCCCGAGACCGGGGAGGACGGCACGCTCCTCCTCGGCGCGCTTGCGGCGGCGTCGGCCGAACTCTCTCCCGACCGGATCGCCGGCGCGGTTCTCGTCACCGATGGGCGGGTCCACGATGCCGACGCGCTCGTGGCGTTGCCGGCGCCGGTCCATGTGCTCCTGACCGGATCGGAGCAGGAATGGGACCGCCGCATGGTGGTCGAGACCGCACCCGCCTTCGCGATCGTCGACGAATCCGTGCGCCTCCGGCTCCGGATCGAGGACGTCCATGCCGAGGAAGGGGCCGCGCGCCCGGAAGGTGGCGCCGGCCTCGCCGACCTCACCGTTACCCTGAACGGCGATGTGGTCGAGGACGTGAGCGTGCCGGTCGGCCGCGCGGTGTCGGTCCCGGTCACGCTCGACCGCGCCGGCGAGAACATCCTCGAGGTCCGGACGCCCGCGGCCGAAGGCGAGCTCACCGAACGCAACAATTCCGTGATCGTCACGGTGAACGGCGTGCGCGACCGGCTGCGTGTCCTCCTCGTCTCCGGCGAGCCCTATGCCGGGGAGCGGACCTGGCGGAACATCCTGAAATCGGATTCGGCCGTCGATCTCGTCCATTTCACCATCCTGCGCCCGCCCGACAAGCAGGACTTCGTCCCCGTGTTCGAACTCTCGCTGATCGCCTTCCCGACGCAGGAGCTGTTCATGGAGAAGGTCGACGAGTTCGACCTCATCATCTTTGACCGCTACGAGCGGCGGGGCATCCTGCCGCCCGCCTATTTCGAGAACATCGCCCGCTATGTGCGGGAGGGCGGCGCGTTGCTGATCGCGGGCGGCGACGATTTCGCCGGCCCCGACAGCCTCTTCCGTACGGCGCTGCGTGACGTGCTGCCGGTGGTGCCGACGGCACGGGTGATCGAGGAGGGGTTCCACCCGCGGGTTTCCGAACTCGGCGCGCGACATCCGGTGACCGAAGGTCTCGTCGAACACGCGCCGCGCCCGGTGGCCGAGAACGGCACGCCTGGCTGGGGCCGCTGGTTCCGCCTCGCCGAGGTCGAGGCCGCGCGCGGCCAGACCGTAATGGAGGGGCCGGACGCGCGGCCGCTCCTCGTCCTCGACCGGGTGGAGGAGGGCAGGATCGCGATGCTCGCCTCCGACCACGCCTGGCTCTGGAGCCGCGGCTATGAAGGTGGCGGGCCGCAGCTCGAGCTTCTGCGCCGGCTTGCGCATTGGATGATGAGCGAGCCCGAGCTTGAGGAGGAGGCGCTGACCGTGAATGCGAACGCCGGTGAGGTGACGGTGACCCGGCGCACCCTTGCCGAGGCTGTGCCGCCGCTCCGGGCGGAGGCGCCGGACGGCACCGTCGAGGAACTGACGATGACCGAGATCGCGCCCGGCCGCTTCCAGGCGCGTTTCGCCGGCGGCGAGGCCGGGGTCTGGCGGCTCGAGAACGGCGATTTCACCGGGGTCGCGGTGGTCGGCCCCGCCGCGCCGCGCGAATACGAGAATCCGGTGGCGACCGGCGAGGTGCTGCGCCCGCTCGCCGAGGCAACCCGCGGCGCCGTCCGCTGGACCGAGGCCGGCATCCCTGATCTCCGCATGGTGCGCGAGGGGCGCGGGGCCGCCGGTCGCGGCTGGATCGGTCTCGCCGACCGTGACGCCTACCAGCTCCGCGACATCCGCCTCGTGCCCCTCGCCCCCGGATGGCTGATGCTCCTGCTTGCGGCCGGAATGATCGTCAGCGCTTGGCGGATCGAGGGCCGCTGATATACGGCCCTTGACTGCGAACGGCCCCAGATCTCCGCAAGAAACCGGCCATCAACCCCTTGTGGGAAGCTCCTTCCAGAGGCAGTTCAGCCGTTTGCGGCATCAGGAGGGACTTTCCGCTGGATTGGTTGGAACCTCATCCCTGCAGTGCGCTTGTGGTTCCGAGATGGTGCAAGCTTGGGAGAACCACGATGGCCGTCAGGAAGCGCAGTGTCACCTCCGCAACATCGATGGCGTTCGCAGCGCTGATCGCTTCGTCGGCCTTGGCCCTGCCGGCGCCGGCGTTCTCGCAAGACTCCGGGCAGCAGAGCCAGGCAGGCAGCGGGGCCACGCTCCCGGGCCCATCGAACGACCTGCTTGCAGAGCTCGAGGAGATCTACAAGGACATCCACGCCAATCCCGAGCTTTCCATGCAGGAGGAGCGCACCGCCGGCATCGCCGCCGATTGGCTTCGCAAGCAGGGCTATGAGGTCACGGAGGGCGTGGGCGGTACCGGCGTCGTGGGTCTTCTGGAGAATGGCGAGGGAGCGACGGTCCTGCTGCGGGCGGACATGGATGGCCTCCCGATGGCGGAGAATACCGGCCTGCCCTACGAAAGCACCAAGACCGTCACCGATTCCTCGGGACAGGAGGTTCCGGTCGCACATTCGTGCGGACACGACATGCACGTGACCTGGCTGATGGGCGCGGCGAAGATCCTCGCCCAGAACACGGACCACTGGAGCGGCACCGTGATCGCCCTGTTCCAGCCCGGAGAGGAGACCGGCGAGGGGGCGCTCGCGATGGTCGAGGACGGGCTGACGGAGCAGTTCCCGAAACCGGACGTGGCTCTCGCCCAGCATGTGCTCCCGCTCCCGGCCGGTCGGACGGCCATCCGCAGCGGTCTCCTGCTATCCCGGAGCGACAGCATGCGGGTGACGATGTTCGGGCGCGGCGGGCATGGCTCCTCACCGGAGACGACCGTTGATCCGGTGGTGATGGCGGCGGCGACCGTGATGCGGCTCCAGACCGTGGTCTCGCGCGAGATCGGCATGACGGACAACGCCGTCGTCTCGGTCGGCTCCGTGCAAGCCGGGTCGAGCGCGAACATCATCCCGAACGAGGCCGTGCTCCAGCTCAATGTCCGGACGTTCGACGATCAGGTTCGTGAGCAAGTGCTGTCTTCGATCGAACGCATCATCAACGGCGAGGCGGCGACGTCCGGCGCACCGCAGCCGCCCGAGATCACCATGCTGCCCGGTGAGTTTCCCCTGACCATCAACGACGAGGATGCGACGCAAAAGGTGGAGGAAGCCCTCCGGCAGCGTTTCGGACCCGAGCAGGTGCAGCCGACCGGTCCCACCTCGGCCAGCGAAGACTTCTCGGTCATTCCCCGCGCTTGGGACATACCCTCGGTCTACTGGATCGTTGGAGGCATCGATCCGCAACAATATGCTGAAGCGGAGAGGACCGGCACCCTGAACCAGCTCCCGTCGAACCACTCGCCCGAGTTCGCGCCGGTCATAGAGCCGACGCTGCGCACCGGTGTTGAGGCGATGCTCGCGGCGGCAGGCGCCTGGCTGGTTGCCTCAGGCGAGGATTAGCTGTGAGCTTTCTGGAGGTTGTCCCCTCGGACCGGGCTGGGGAGACTAGAGT
>CAYMOD010000020.1:0-16749 GCA_964391945.1 uncultured Rhodobacterales bacterium
CAGGTTTCATACAGGCAAGAAACCTATCGAGCAGTGAGAACCTTATACAAAACCGGGCCCCTATCGCCAAGCCCAAAATCCGGTCGCGGCCGGAGGCCTGGCTGGTCTAGGGTGGCTTTGGTTAATCGAGCATGGAACTGTGACAACAATGACACGCCTGCTGTGGGCGATCTGCCTCGCACTCGTTATGCTGCCAGCGGTCGCGGCCACGGCCGCAGAAGGCCCTCAGCATGGCATTTCCATGTATGGCGAGCCTGCCCTGCCCCCAGATTTTGCCGCCCTGCCCTATGCCGATCCGGAGGCGCCGCAGGGCGGCACGATCATCTTCGGCGAGGCGGGCGGGTTCGACAGCCTCAATCCCTACATCCTCGCCGGCCGTGCGCCCTGGGGCGTGCAGGTTCACGTCTTCGAGACGCTGATGGGCCGGAACTGGGACGAGCCCTTCGGCCTCTACGGCCTGCTCGCCGAATCGATCGAGACCGATGACGCGCGCTCCTGGGTCGAATTCACCCTGCGGCCCGAGGCGCATTTCTCGGACGGCAGTCCGGTCACGGTCGAGGATGTCGTCTGGTCGATGGAGACCCTCGCCGCGGAGGGCATGCCGCGCTACCGCAACTCCTGGGACAAGGTCGAAGGCTGGGAGCAGACCGGCCCGCGTTCGGTCCGTTTCACCTTCAGCGCCCCCGACCGCGAACTGCCGCTGATTCTCGGGTTGCGGCCGATCCTGAAGAAATCCGACTGGGAGGGCCGCGACTTCCGCGCCTCGAGCCTGCGCGTGAGCGTGGGCTCCGGCCCCTACACGATCGGCAGATTCGAGCCCGGCCGCTACATCGAGTTCGACCGCGACCCCGGCTACTGGGGCAACGACCTGCCCTATAACGCCGGGCTGCACAATTTCGACCACATCCGTTACGAGTATTACGTCGATGCCGGCGTGCTGTTCCAGTCGTTCATGGCCGGGGAGATCTCGGTCTACCGCGAGGCGAATCCGCTCCGCTGGGCGCGGGAGTACGATTTTCCCGCCGTGCTTTCGGGCGAGATCGTCAAGGCGGAGATCCCCCACGGGCGCCCCTCGGGGATGGAGGGATTCGTCTTCAACACGCGCCGGCCGCTCTTCCGCGACTGGCGGGTGCGCGATGCGCTCCTCCACGCGTTCAACTTCGAATTCGCCAACCGGACCCTGAACGACTCCGCCTTTCCCCGCAGCCCGAGCTTCTTCGGCAACTCGCCGCTCGGCATGGGCGAGGGGCCGGCCGGACCGGAAGTCCGCGCCCTGCTTGCGCCCTGGCGCGACGAGCTCGTGCCCGACGTGTTCGAACCTTACGCGTTGCCGGTCGCGGACGGCGCACCCCGGAACCGGAGCAATCTCCGGCGCGCGAGCCGGCTTCTCGCCGAGGCGGGGTGGAATGTCGACGAGGGTGAGCTCCGGAACGCCGACGGCCACCCCTTCCGCTTCGAGATCCTGCTCGCGAGCGGCCAGAGCGAGGCGATCGCCAACCTCTATGCCGACGCGCTGCGTCAGCTCGGCATCATCGCGCGGGTGCGGGTGGTCGATCAGGCGCAGTACAACGCCCGCCGCGCCGAATACGACTACGACATGATCGTCAACGCCTGGGCGCTGTCGCTGTCGCCGGGCAACGAGCAGACGCTCTACTGGGGCAGCGCGGGCGTCGAGGAGCCGGGAACCCGCAACTACATGGGCCTGGACAGCCGCGCGGTCGATGATCTCATCGACCGGCTGGTGGTGGCCGAGACCGAGGCGGAGATGGTGACGATCGCCCGTGCCCTCGACCGGGTGCTGACCACCGGGCGCTACGTGATCCCGTTCTGGTTCGCCGACCGCAGCCTGATCGCGCACCGCGCCGGCTTCCGCCACCCGGAGCGCCTGCCGGTCTACGGTGACTGGATCGGCTGGCTGCCCGAGGTCTGGTGGAAGGAGCCGTGAGGGGCTGCCGCCCGTGGTCGTGATGAGCGGACAGGGTGGGTGAATCATCCACCCTCCACCGGTCGGGATCGCCGCCCGGCTCCCGGTCCCCTATCCGCCGACCGTCAGCAACGCCCGCGCGATCCCGAAATAGGCGAGCACGCCGAGCACGTCGGTGATCGAGGTGACGAGCGGGCCGGAGGCGGCGGCGGGATCGCGGTTGAGCCGGGTAAAGACGAACGGCAGCGACAGGCCGATCAGCGCGCCGATCAGCACGATCATGATCATCGCGAGCGATACGACGAGCGCGATCTCCGGCCCGCCGCGCCAGACCCCGATCCAGCTCACCGCGAAGGCCATGGTGACGCCCAGGCCCAGCGCGATCGCCACCTCGCGCCCGAGCATCCGCCCCCAGTCCGAGGGGCGAATGTCGCCGGTGGCGAGCGCCCGCACCATCAGCGTCGCCGATTGCGCGCCCGCATTGCCGCCCGAGGCGATCAGCAGCGGCAGGAAGAAGAGCAGCGACAGATGCTCGGCGATCGTCTCCTCGAAATAGGCGATGCCGGCGCCCGAGAAGATGTTGCCGAAGACGAGGAGGACGAGCCAGACGATCCGCGCCTTGTAGAGGGTGAACAGGCTCGCCTCGCGCACGCTGTCCTCGAAGGGTTCGACGTTCGAGCTGAGGTGGAAATCCTCCGTCGCCTCGAGTTCCGCCACGTCCATCGCGTCGTCCTGGGTGACGATGCCGACGAGGCGGCCCTCCCCGTCCACCACCGGCAGCGCGAGGAGGTCGTAGCGGGCGATCAGCACCGCCGCGTCCTCGCGCGCGCCATCGACGTTGATGACCACCGGCTCGTCATCCATGATCTGGCGCACCGTCGCCCGCGGCGGCGCGACCAGGATGTCCCTGAGCGTGACGACGCCGAGGAGCCGGTGCGCGGCATCGACGACATAGGCGGAATAGACGGTCTCGACGTCGGGCGCCTGACGGCGGAGCGCCTCGATGGCATGCTCCGCCCTCAGGACCGGCAGCAGCGTCGCGTAGTCCGAGGTCATCACCGAGCCGACGGTGCCCTCGGGATACGAGGCGAGGCGGCGGAGGTCGTCGCGCTCGGCCTTGGCAAGGCCCGGCAGCAGCTGCTCGCGGGCGCCGGGGTCGAGCGCCTTGTATAGATCGACGCGCTCGTCGTGGCTCATCGCCGCCATCAACCGCGCGAGTTCGTCACGGCTCAGCCGGGAGGCGAGCTCGACCTGCACGCTGGAGCGGAGATAACCAAGGACACGGGCGCGATCCTCCGGCGCGAGCAGGCGGAACGCGGCGAGCACGTCCTCGTTCGCCATATGCTCGAGCACGCTCGCGATATCAGCGAGTTCCTGCCCCTCGAAAAAGGCCAGGACCGCGTCGGCATCCCCGCGGCGGAGATAGAGGGCGACCTCGTCGGCGACGATGTCGAGTTCGACCTGGTCCTCGAGGATCGCCTGGTCGAGGCGGATTTCCTCGAGCCGCATATCCTCTCCCGTCCCGTCGCTCATCCGCCGCCCCTCCGTCCGGTTCCGCGCATCCAGAGGGGCGGGCGCCCTCGCCTGTCAACGCGGGATTGGTAGGGTGGTTCGGCGGGAGTTGTCCAGAGGAAGCGGGCCTTGCACGACAAGAGCCGTCCGGTCGCCCGGACGGCTCCCTGTTACGCGCGATGGGCGTTCAGGCGAGCGCCGACTTCGCCTGCGTGACGATGGCGCCGAAGGCTTCCGGCTCGCGCACGGCGAGGTCGGCGAGGACCTTGCGGTCCACCTCGATTCCGGCGCGGTCGAGGCCGTTGATGAAGCGCGAATAGGTGAGCGACGCGTCATGCTCGCGCACCGCCGCGTTGATCCGCTGGATCCAGAGCGCGCGGAAGGTGCGCTTGCGGGTCTTGCGGTCGCGCGTCGCATACTGGAGCGCCTTGTCGACGGCCTGTTTGGCGGTGCGGAAATTGGTCGAGCGGGCACCGTAATAACCGGCGGCCTGGGCAACGACCTTGCGGTGGCGGGCGTGGGTGACCTTGCCGGATTTCACACGGGACATCGGGGCGCCTCCTTACCGGTCGTAGGGCATGTAGGACTTGACGATCCGCTCGTCGGGAGCGGAGAGCGTCGTGGTCCCGCGGGCCTGGCGGATGAATTTGGTGGTCCGTTTGATCATGCCATGCCGCTTGCCGGCCTGTGCCGCGAGCACGCGGCCGGTGGCGGTCACCTTGAAGCGCTTCTTGGCGCTCGACTTGGTCTTCATCTTGGGCATTTCGGTCTCCTCGGGCCGTTCGGACGCGACTCGGCAGCCCTGATCGGCCGGCCGCATCGGATGAAGCGGCGCGTATAGCCCCCGGGGAGCGGTGGCGCAAGCCGCGCCCGCAGCCGAAACTTATCGATCCCTGACACGTTGAGCGCCCGATGTCCTTGCGGGACGCGAGTCACGCGGCTGTCCCTGCGCGACGCAAGTCACGCGGTCGGGCCGGAATCGAGAGGAGGCGCTCTTGGCTGCCATATCCGCACCAGGCTCTCCGAGGCCGCTCCATCCGCTCCACGCAATCCTTCTCGCCTTTCCGTTGCCCCTGTTCCTGGGTGCGCTGGTCAGCGATATCGCCTACTGGCAGACCTTCCAGATTCAGTGGGCCAATTTCGCGCAGTGGCTCAATGCCGGCGGAATGCTCGGCGGCACCTTCGCCTTGCTCTGGGCGCTGGTTAATCTGTTTCGCAGCGGAACGGCACGCAGGAGGCGCCCGATTATCTATTTCGTGGTGCTGCTCGCGATGTGGGTGCTCGGCTTCATCAACGCCTTCGTCCACGCGAAGGACGCCTGGGGGATGATGCCGGAGGGTCTCTATCTGTCGGCGCTCTCGGCGCTCCTGGCGCTCGTTGCAGCCTGGATCGGTTATTCCGGGTTTCGGGCCGGGGAGATGAAATGATGCGCTCGCTTCTTCTGATCGGCGCCCTGGGGATCGTGCTCGCCGCCTGCGACGATCCCGCCCCGCCGCAATATGGCCCCGACCCGGATCTGCCCGAACCGCAGCGGGGCCTGTTGCCCGTCATGACGGTCCCGAGGCCGGCGAATTGGGGCGACGATCTCCCCACCGTGCCGGAGGGATACACGATCGCCGCGATCGCCACGGATCTCAGGATCCCGCGTCAGACCCTTGTCCTTCCCAATGGCGATATTCTGGTTGCGGAGGGATCGGGCGGCAACGCGCCCCCGCTCCGGCCCAAGGACATCATCGCGGATTATATCAAGAGTCTGGGCGGCAGTCCGGTGACGGGCGGCGATCGGCTGACGCTGCTGCGCGACGGCGATGGCGACGGCATCTACGAAGCACAGGGCATCTTCGCCGATAACCTCAACGCGCCCTATGGTCTCGCGCTGGTCGACGGCGGGCTTTACGTCGCCAACCAGGATGCGGTGGTGCGTTTCGACTACAGCGACGGCCAGACCGAGGCGGGCGGGCCGCCCGAATTGGTCACGGCGCTGCCCTCGGCGATCAATCATCACTGGACGAAGTCGATGACCGCCAGCGCCGACGGCCGCTTTCTCTATGTCGGCATCGGATCCAACAGCAACATCACCGAGCGCGGGATGCCCGCCGAGGAAAGCCGGGCGATGGTGTGGCAGATCGACGCCGAGACCGGAGCGCACAACATTTACGCGACCGGTCTGCGCAACCCGACGGCGCTCGCCATTCAGCCGGGAACGGGCCAGCTCTGGGCGGCCGTGAACGAGCGGGACGAGATCGGCGACAACCTCGCTCCGGATTACCTGACCGCCGTGCAGGAGGGCGGCTTCTACGGCTGGCCCTACAGCTATTGGGGTCAGAACGTCGACCCGCGCGCGCAGCCGCAGGATCCGGAGATGGTCGCCTCGGCGATCACCCCGGACTATGCGCTCGGGGCGCATGTGGCGGCGCTGGGCCTCGACTTCTCGACCCCGGCGATGGGCCCGGACTTCGCCGAGGGCGTGTTCATCGGCGAGCATGGCAGCTGGAACCGCAGCGTGCCGGTCGGCTTCAGGGTGATCTTCGTGCCGTTCAGCGACGGCCGGCCCGCCGGCGACCCGATCGACTTCGTTTCCGGCTTCTTGCTGGACGACGACACCACGCGCGGCCGACCGGTCGGGGTGACGGTGGATCCGGAGGGCGCCTTGATCGTCGCCGACGACCTGTCGAACACGGTCTGGAGAGTGACGCCGAACCAGCCCCAACCGGCTGCCGAACCGGGAGCGGACGAAGGCTGACCCCTTCGCTGACGCCGCAAGACAGGCGCGCCGGTCCATGCCGGCGGCAGTCCCTGCCGGCGGTGGGCCGCTGCCTGCCCGCGTCAGGCGCTGACGCGGGCGAAGCTCCGGATGCGGTCGATGATCCGGTCCTGGATCGCGGCGGTGAGATAGCCGTGCATCGGCAGGCTGACGACCTCCTCGGCCACCCGCTCCGCGACGGCAAGCGAAGGCCGCGCGGTCGGGAAGTCGCGATAGGCCGGCTGGTGGTGGAGAGGGCGCGGGTAATGCACCGCGGTCGGGATGCCGGCCTCGGCGAGATGGGCGCGGAAACCGTCGCGGTCAGGGACGCGGATCGTGTACTGCGCCCAGACCGAGGTTGCACCCGGCGCGAGCACCGGCGTGCGGGCGATGTCCTTCAGCCCTTCGTTGTAATAGGCGGCGGCGCGGTTGCGGGCGGCGATCTCGTCGGGGAAGATCTTGAGCTTGGCGCGCAGCACCGCCGCCTGGATCGCGTCGAGCCGGCTGTTGACGCCGATCCGCACATGGTCGTAGGCGAATTCCCCCGCGCCGTGGTTGCGCAAGCTCCGCAGCACCCGGTCGAGCTCGTCGTCATCGGTGATGATCGCGCCGCCGTCGCCATAGGCGCCGAGCGGTTTCGACGGATAGAAACTAACGCCAGTGGCGCAGCCGAAGGTGCCGATATGCTGGCCCGCGAGCGTACCGCCGAAACCCTGCGCGGCATCCGCGAGCAGCCACAGCCCCTCGGCCTCGGCCACCGCCTCGATCGCGAGGTAATCGGCCGGCTGGCCGAACATGTCGACCGGTATCGCCGCCACCGGCCGCAGACCCTGTTCGCGCGCGACCGCGATTGCCTCGGCCATGCTCCCGGCATCGAGCGAATAGGTATCCTCGCGGATGTCGGCGAAGATCGGCGTCGCCCCCACGCTCGCCACCACTTCCGCGGTCGAGGCGAAAGTGAAGGCGGGCACGATCACCGCGTCGCCGGCGCCGACGCCGCGGGCGCGCAGGACGAGGATCAGCGCGTCGGTGCCGTTCGCGACCGAGACCGTGTGCCGCGCGCCGCAGAAGGCGGCAAGCTCCTGCTCGAACGCCTCGCATTCCGGGCCGAGGATCAGCCGCCCGTGCTGGGTGACGCGCGACACCGCCTCCTCGATCGCGCGGCCAAGGCGGCGACGCTGGGTGACGAGGTCGACGAAGGGGATCGGGTCGGTCTCGGGATCGGACATCAGGACACCAGCATGGTTCGGGTTTCGCGGATCGCGGCCTCGGCGCGCGCGAGCACGTCCATGACCGCGAGCGCCTCGCGCGCGTCGGTCAGCGGCGTGCCGCCCGTCGCGATCGTGTCGAGGAAATGGCGGCATTCCTCCTTGAGGGGTTCGCCCGGATCGAGCGGCACCGGTTCGGCCTCGCCCCGCGTGATCGCAAGATCATCGCCGACGCGGTGGCGGTAGAGGACGAGTTTCTCCTCCCAGGGCCTGGTGTCATCGAATACCGCCATCGCCTCCGCGCCGATCACCGTCAGGCGGTGCTCCTTGATCGGGTGGAGCCAGCTTACCTGGATCATGGCCGAGATGCCGGACGGGAAGCCGAGCCGGATCGCCGCGGCATCGGCCGGCGCACGGCCGAGCACGTGTTCGGCAAAACCATCGACCCGATCCGGCATTCCGTCCGCGAGCGCGAGGATCATCGAGACGTCATGCGGCGCGAGGCACCAGAGCGCATCCTCCTCGCGCCGGATCGCACCAAGGTTCAGCCGGCTCGCATGGATGCGCCGCAGCCACCCGAGCCCGCCCGAACGGACGAGGCGAAGCAGCGCCGCGAAGGCCGGATGATAGCGCAGGATATGCCCCACCATCAGCACCCGCCCCCGCGCCCGGGCGTCACGGGCGAGCGCCTCGGCCCCGGCCCGATCGAGGGTGAGCGGCTTCTCGACAAGGACGTGCTTGCCGCGGGCGAGCGCGGCGGCGGCGATCGCGTGATGGGAGGCGGGCGGCGTCACCACCGCGAGCGCGTCGATCTCCGGATCGGCAAGCACCGCCTCGAGGCTGCGCGCCGGGCATCCGTACCGCGCGGCGAGGGCGGCGGCGTGGCCGGACGTGTGATCGACGACCGCCGCCAGCGCGCCGAGTTCGGCGAAGCAGCGCGCAAGATTCCTCCCCCACGCCCCGCAGCCGATGACGGCGACCTTCGGGATCCCGGTCTCGCTGGTCACAGCCTCTCTCCCCCGTTCATCGTCGCATGTTCACCACCCCGCGCCGGGGCTCAAGGAAAAAGTCCCGGTGAACAACATCATCGGCATGACCCGCAGCTTCTGGGCGGCGACGATGCCCTTCCGGAGGGGAGAGGCGGTGCCTCGGGCGCCGTCTCCCTCTTGCACCTCAGCCCTCGGCGCCGCCCGCGAAGATCGCGCGTTCGTTGCAGGTGGCGACGCGCAGGATGTTGGTCGAACCCGGCGTGTTGAACGGAACCCCGGCGGTGAGGACGATCTGGTCCTCCTCCGTGGCGAATCCCTCGGCACGCGCGACGCGGGCGGCGGAGACCACCGCCATCTTGAAACGGTCGACACGCTCGGTGACGACGCAGTGGAGGCCCCAGGAAAGCGCGAGGCGGCGCGCCGTCTTCGGGAACGGGGTCAGGGCGATGATCGGCACCCGCGGCCGCTCGCGCGCGGCGAGGAGCGCGGTGGTGCCGGTATGCGAGAAGCAGCAGATCGCCTTCACCTGCGCGGTCTCCGCGATCTCGCGCGCGGCGACGGTGATCGCGTCGGAGACGCCCCTGCCCGGGGGGGAGCGCGACGCCTCGATCATCGGCCGCCAGAGCTCGTCGCGCTCGACCGACATCGCGACCTTGTCCATCGTCGCCACCGCCTGCACCGGATAGGCGCCGGCCGCCGATTCCGCCGACAGCATCACCGCATCCGCCCCCTCGTAGATCGCGGTGGCGACGTCGGAGACCTCGGCCCGCGTCGGCACCGGGCTCGTGATCATGCTCTCGAGCATCTGGGTCGCGACGATCACCGGCTTGCCGACCGCCCGGCATTTGCGCACGAGCCGCTTCTGGATCGGCGGCAGCGCCTCGACCGGCAGCTCCACGCCGAGGTCGCCGCGGGCGACCATGATGCCGTCAGACGCCTCGAGGATCGCATCGAAGGCATTGACCGCCGCCGGTTTCTCGATCTTGGCGAGGATGGCGGCGCGGTTGTCGATGAGTTCGCGCGCGGCATAGATGTCCTCGGCCCGCTGCACGAAGGAGAGCCCGATCCAGTCGACACCGAGGTCGCAGACGAATTCGAGATCGCTCTGATCCTTGGCCGAGAGCGCCGCGAGCGGCAGCATCACATCGGGGACATTCACCCCCTTGCGGTTCGAGATCTCGCCGCCGACCTCGACGACGGTATCGGCGCTCTCGCCGGTGCAGGCGATGACCCGGAGCCGGATCTTGCCGTCGTTGACGAGGAGCGCCGCACCGGGAACGAGCGCGTGGAAGATCTCGGGATGCGGCAGCTGGGCGCGGCTTGCATCCCCCTCCGCCTCATCGAGATCGAAGCGGAAGGTCTGCCCCACCTCGAGCATGACCGGGCCGTCGCGGAAGGTGCCGACCCGGAGTTTCGGCCCCTGGAGATCGGCGAGGATGCCGATCGGCCGGTGAAGCTCCGCCTCGATGGCGCGGATCTTCGCGTGGCGCTCGGCGATCTCCTCCTGGCTGCCATGGCTCATGTTGAGGCGGAAGACATCGGCCCCGGCGAGGAAGAGGGCGCGGATCACCTCGACGCTGTCGGACGCGGGTCCGAGGGTCGCGACGATCTTCACCTTGCGCTGGCGGCGGAGCGGGGTCATCGGCAGGGCCTCTCTCGCTGTAACGGGCTGGTCCGGTTATAGCTCAAGCCGGGGTCGAGGGAATGTGAAACGTCCGTTTCCTTTCGTCGCGCGCGAAAACGAACACGCGTGTGGCCGAACCTGCGCAACCCGCGCCGATTCGATCCTCGGAGGCGATTGTCCCTGCGATGCCGGCACACGGCAAAAGGCGATCCCAAGAAGGCCGATCCGGTCGCGAACAAGGAACGCACCTCCTGATAATGCCACCGGTGCGCCGCCCGTTCCTGACGAATCCCCGGCGCAATCGGCTTCGTGATCGCAGGCGCGCCACGGGGTCCACCGGCAGATCAGCGAGGCCCCGGCCTTTTCCTCCGCGCCGCCTTGGCCTAAACGGCCTCTGAAACCCGCGCGGGGGACGAGAGAGATGAAATTCACGCTGTCCTGGCTCAAGGAGCATCTCGAGACCGAGGCGAGCCCGGCTGCCATCGCCGAGGCGCTGACCGACCTTGGCCTCGAGGTCGAGGCCCTCGTCGATCCTGCCGCGAAACTCGCCGCCTTCACCATCGGCGAGGTCCTCGCGGCCGGGCCGCATCCGGACGCCGACCGCCTGCAGCTCTGCCGGGTGGCGACGGCGGCGGGCGAGAAGCAGATCGTCTGCGGCGCCCCGAACGCGCGCCCGGGCCTCAAGGTCGTGGTCGCCCAGCCCGGCGATTACATCCCCGGCATCGACCTCACGCTCAAGGTCGGCAGGATCCGCGGCGTCGAATCCCACGGCATGATGCTCTCCGAGCGCGAGATGGCGCTTTCCGAAGAGCATTCCGGCATCCTCGAAGTAGCGCCGGACACCCCCGTGGGCGCGCGCTTCATTGATGTCCATCCCTTCGATCCGGTGTTCGAGATCGCGGTGACCCCGAACCGGCCTGATGCCCTCGCGGTCGCCGGGATCGCCCGCGACCTCGCCGCGCGCGGCCTCGGCCGGCTGATCACGCCGGCGATCGAGAAGATCCCCGGCCGCTTCCCCTGCCCCATCGGCGTCTATCTCGCGCCCGATGTCGACAAGGAGGCCTGCCCGCTCTTTGCCGGGCGGCTTATCCGCGGCGTCCGCAACGGGCCGAGTCCCGCATGGCTGCAGGCGCGGCTGACCGCGATCGGGCTGCGGCCGATCTCGGCCCTCGTCGATATCACCAACCTCGTCACCTACGACCGGGCGCGGCCGCTCCACGTCTTCGACGCGGCGAAGATCCGCGGCGCGATCTGCGTCCGACTCGCGAAGCCCGGCGAGAGCATCGTCGCTCTCGACGACAGGACCTATCGGTTCGACGGCACCGAGACCCTCGTCTGCGACGAGCAGGGGGCGGAATCGATCGGCGGCGTGATGGGCGGCGTCCGCTCCGGCGTGACGGAGGAGACGACCGACGTCTTCATCGAATCGGCCTGGTTCGACCCGGTGCGCACCGCCCGCACCGGAAGGCGGCTCAGGATCCACTCCGATGCCCGCTACCGGTTCGAACGCGGCGTCGATCCGCTCTCGGCGCTGCCGGGGATCGAACTCGCCACAAGGCTCATCCTCGACCTCTGCGGCGGCGAGGCGTCGGACGTGGTGGTGGCCGGCAGGCCGCCTGAACACCACCGCACCATCGCCCTCCGGCCCGAACGGATCGGCGAACTCGTGGGCATGACCATCGAGCGGGGCGAGCAGGAGCGCATCCTCACCGAACTCGGCTTCGGTGTCGCCAATGATGGCGCGCGGCTTGCCGTCACCCCGCCGTCGTGGCGGCCCGATGTCGGCGGCGAGGCCGACCTCATCGAGGAGATCGCCCGCATCGCCTCCCTCGCGCGCCTTGAAGGCGCCCCGCTCGCGAAGACGCCGGGTGTGGCGCGGCCGGTGCTGACGCCCGCCCAGCGCCGCGCGAACGCGGTCCGGCGCCAGGTTGCGGCGCTCGGGTTCAACGAATGCGTCATCTACAGCTTCATCGATGCCGAGGCCGCGCGGCTCTTCGGCGGCGGCGGCGAGGCGGTGCGGCTCGAAAACCCGATCTCGTCCGAGATGAGCCACCTCCGCCCCGACCTCCTGCCGGGCCTCCTGCGGGCGGCGGCGCGGAACCAGGCACGCGGTTTCGGCGACCTCGCGCTGTTCGAACTCGGCTCTGCCTTCCCGGGCGGCGAACCGGGCGAGCAGGTGCTGATGGCGTGCGGCATCCGCGTCGGCGCGACAAGTCCGCGTTCGGCCCACGGCACGCGGCGGCCGGTGGATTTCTTCGACGCCAAGGCCGATGCCGAGGCGGCCCTTGCCGCCGCCGGTGCGCCGACGAGCCTGCCGCCGCTCCGGGAGGCGCCTTCGTGGTTCCATCCCGGCCGCTCGGCCATGCTCCGGCTCGGACGCAACCCGCTCGCGGTCTATGGCGAGATCAACCCGCGGATTCTGCGGACGCTCGACGTGAAGGGGCCGGCGGTCGGGTTCGCGATCTGGCTCGCCCATGTGCCGGAGCCGAAGCGCAAGGGGACCGCCCGGCCGCCGCTCTTCGCCTCCGACCTGCCGGCGGTGGAACGCGACTTTGCTTTCGTCCTCGATACAGGCGTCGATGCGGAAACGGTGCTGAAGGCGGCACGCGGCGCCGACCGGGCACTGATCACCGAGGTCTCGGTCTTCGACCTCTTCCAGGGCGAGAAGGCCGAGGCGCAGATGGGCGCGGGCAGGAAGTCCCTCGCCATCGCCGTACGGCTGCAGCCGACCGAGAAGACGCTGACCGAGAAGGAGATCGAGGCGGTGTCGGCGCGGATCGTCGCTGCGGTCGAGAAGGCGACGGGGGGAAGCCTGAGAACGTGACCGGGCCGCCGCCAGCGCCCGGGCAGATCCTGCGTATGGTATGGAACCCGCGACTCGGACTGGTTTTCACCCACGGGCGGGTTTGAAACGGGAGAAGGACAATGCAGCTCAACGTCTATCTTTCGGGCGAGATCCACACCGACTGGCGCGACGAGATCCGCCTCGGCGCCAGGGCGCAGGGGCTCGATATCGTCTTCAGCGAGCCGGTGACCGATCACGCGGCTTCGGACGATTGCGGGGTGGCGATCCTCGGCGCCGAGTCCTCGAAGTTCTGGCACGACCACAAGGGCGCGAAGCTGAACGCCATCCGCACCCGCAAGGCGATCGAGGATGCCGACGTGGTCGTCGTCCGTTTCGGTGACCAGTACCGGCAATGGAACGCCGCTTTCGACGCCGGCTATGCCGCCGCGCTCGGCAAGTCGCTGATCATCCTGCACGGGCCCGACCACGCCCACGCCCTGAAGGAGGTCGATGCCGCCGCGCTCGCGGTCGCGGAGACGCCGGCACAGGTCCTCGCCGTCCTCGCCTACGTCCAGACCGGCGGCTTGCCGGGCTGAGCCATGGCGGTATGCTCGTGATGCGCGTGCAGGAGCGCGCTCACGAGGGACACTGCCCATGCTCAGGGAATTCCGGGAGTTCATCGCCCGCGGCAACGTCTTCGAACTCGCGGTGGGCATCATCATCGGCGCCGCCTTCACGGCCATCGTCAATTCGATGGTCGAGGATCTGATCAACCCGATCATCGGCCTCTTCACCGGCGGCATTGACTTCAACAACCTCTTCATCCCGCTCTCGACGGAGAGCTATCCCTCGGTCGCCGCCGCCGAAGCGGACGGGGTGGCGGTGTTCCGCTACGGCTCGTTCATCACCTCCGTCATCAATTTCCTGATCATCGCCTGGGTGGTGTTCCTGATGGTGCGCACCGTCAACAAGCTGCGGGCGCGGACCAAGACCGCGGAGGAGACGCCCGAGGCGCCGCCCCCCTCCACGGAGGCGCTGCTGACCGAGATCCGCGACATCCTGCGCGAGAATGCCGCGGCGCTGCCCGCCGCATCCGATCCGGACCGGCCCTGACCGCGCTCGCGCCTGCATCCGTCTCACCCCCTGCGGCATGCCCGCCTACATCCCCAGCACCTGTTCCGGCGCCGTGACCTCGAGGCCAAGCGCCTCGCCGACCGCCGCATAGGTGAGGCGGCCGGCATGGACGTTGAGCCCGGCGAGGAGATGCGGGTCCTCCGCGCAGGCCCGCCGCCAGCCCTTGTCGGCGAGCGCCAGCATGTGCGGCAACGTCGCGTGGCCGAGCGCGAGCGTCGAGGTGCGCGCCACCGCGGCCGGCATGTTGCCGACGCAGTAATGGATGATCCCGTCCACCTCGTAGATCGGATCGCCATGAGTGGTCGGCCGCGAGGTCTCGAAACACCCGCCCTGGTCGATCGACACATCGACGAGCACCGCCCCCGGAAGCAGCAATCCGATCTGCTCGCGGCGGATCAGCTTCGGCGCCGCCGCGCCGGGCTTGAGTACGGCGCCGATCACCATGTCGGCACGGGCGATGAGGTCCTCCGTGGTCTCGACAGTGGCATAGCGGGTCAGGAAAATTCCGGCGAAGCGGTCATCGAGATGGCGCAGCCGCGGCAGCGAGATGTCGAGCACGGTGACGCTCGCGCCCATACCGGCGGCGATGCGCGCCGCATGCGTGCCGACGACGCCGCCGCCGATCACGACGACATTTGCAGGGGGCACGCCGGGAACCCCGCCCATCAGAACGCCGCGGCCGCCGTTCGACTTCTGGAGCGCCCAGGCGCCGGCCTGCGGCGCGAGACGGCCCGCGACCTCCGACATCGGCGCGAGCAGTGGCAGGCCGCCCTGCCCGTCGGTCACCGTCTCGTAGGCGATGGCGGTAACGCCGGAGGCAAGGAGAGCGCGGGTCTGATCGGGATCGGGCGCGAGGTGGAGATAGGTGAAGAGAATCTGTCCCTCGCGCAGCCAGCCGCGTTCGGCTTCCTGCGGCTCCTTGACCTTCACGATCATCTCCGCCTTGGCATAGACCGTCTCGGCGGTATCCGCGATCTCGGCGCCGGCCGCGATGTAGTCGCCGTCGGGGAAACCCGCCCCAATGCCGGCGCCCGCCTCGATCAGCACGCGATGCCCGTGCTCCGTCGCTTCGCGCGCGGCGGCCGGCGTCATCCCGACGCGGTATTCGTGGCTCTTGATCTCCTTCGGGCAGCCGATGAGCATTGTATCCTCCGCCAATGTCATATGGTCCTCGGGCGGCAGGATCCCGATCCGGTCCCGTGGCGCCGCTACATGCGGGAACCTAGCACGGGAACATCACCGCCGACGACCCTCCGGCCGCGAGAATCCGGGCGATGCCGCCGCGCAGACGGAGCGGGCCACCCGCGGGCACAGGATCAGAACACCACCTGCACGACCTCGCCCGCTGCGGTGACGCGGCAGTAGCCATTGGCTGAGCCGCTACAGGCATTCACCACGCTGTGGTTCTCCGGGTCGGAACTGGTCCGGACGACGGAAACGGCGCTGCTGCCCGTGCCGTGCCTCGCGGCCACCGCCGCGGCGCATGCACGCTCCTGCGCGGCCCGGACCTGGGGTCGAGGAAAACGCTCGCCGGCACCGGATCGCCCATGGAGCAGCCCGCCGCCAATGCCGCCGCCGGAATCGCGGCCAGTCTCATCGCAGCCGGTCTGATCGCGGCCAGTCCGATCGTCCGCATGGTCCTTCCCCTCTCTGCTGGTCGCGCCCGCCCGTCAGACCTCCTTCCCGGCCCTCCAACCGCCTGAACACGCGAGGGGTTCCCTTTCACCGAACCCGCGACTTCAGCAGCCGTCATCGTCGGGATGTCCCGTCGCCGCGAACGTTCCGCCGACGACGCGGACGGCACGGGTGTGGGGATCGGGCCGGGGCGTGCGGCCGAGCACGGCGGCGGCGTGAGCATCGGCCGAATCCTGCGGCACGAACCCGACATGGGTGGCGAAGGCGTTCGAGACCGCCATCTGCGCGTTGTCGGACGTGCCATAGATCACCGAGAAGCCGACCCGCGGCGCGGTCAGCGCCGCTTCCGTCAGCCGCACCATGTCGGCAAACGAGAGCCAGGACCAGAGCATCCGCCGATCGGCGGGCTCGGGGAAGCACGAGCAGATGCGCAGGCAGACGGATTCGAGCCCCCATTTGTCCCAGTAGAGCGAGGCGAGATCCTCGATGAAACACTTGCCGAGCCCGTAGAACGTGTCGGGCCGGTGCGGGACGCGGGTGTCGGGCACTTCCTCGACCGGGCAGAAACCGACCGCGTGGATGGAACTCGCGTAGACGATCCGCTTCACGCCGTTCCGCCGCGCCGCCTCCCAGACGTTGTAGGCGGAGGGCAGGGTGTCGCGCATCAGTTCGTCGAAAGACTGCTCGCGCGGGTGGCCAGCAAAATGCACGACCGCGTCGCATCCCGTGACGCAATCGAAGGCCGCCTCCCGGTCGGCAAGGTCGCAGGTCACCAGTTCCTCGTTCGCCGCCGCCGCGCCCATGTCGGAGCGGTCGGCGAGGCGCAGCCGCGGCGCGAGATGGGCAAGACCAAGGCGGAGCTGCGCGCCGAGGCTCCCCGCTGCGCCGGTGATCAGGATCCGGTCGTAATCCGCCATCAACCCTCTCCTTCGCGCAGGGCGGTGATCGTGGTCTGCGGCGTGATCGCCTCGACCGGAACGACAAGCTCGATGATGCCGCCGCCCGCCGCGCGTGTCCGTTCGAAGGCGGGGACGAATTCGGCGGTGCGCGTCACCCGCTCGCCATGGAGACCATGGGCATGGGCGAGCGTAGGGAAATCGGGATTGTCGAGATCGGTGAAGACGACGCGTCCGGGATAATGCCGCTCCTGATGCATGCGGATCGTCCCGTAGCTCGCGTTGTTGAGGAGCAGGAT
>CAYMOD010000021.1:0-6766 GCA_964391945.1 uncultured Rhodobacterales bacterium
CCGATGATCGTCGATGGCCAGGTCCATGGCGGCATCGCGCAGGGGATCGGCCAGGCGCTGCTCGAGAGCGCCGTCTACGACGGGAACGGCCAGCTCCTTTCCGGTTCCTACATGGACTACGTCATGCCGCGCGCCGACGACCTGCCGATGTATATTGTCGATCATTCCTGCCGCACGCCCTGCACGCATAACCCGCTCGGGGTGAAGGGCTGCGGCGAGGCAGGCGCGATCGGCACGCCGCCGGCGGTGGTGAACGCAGTGCTCGACGCGCTCAACCGCGGCGGGCACCGGATCGGGCATATCGACATGCCGCTCTCGCCCCAGCGGGTCTGGGCGGCGATCAACGCGGCTGCGTGAGGGGGAAGCGATGTACGCGTTCGACTTCGTGAGGCCGGCTTCGGTGGCGGAAGCCGTGCAGGCGCTGCAGGCCGAGGACGCGCAGGCGCTCGGCGGCGGCCAGACCCTGATCCCGACCCTCAAGCAGCGGCTGGCGCAGCCTTCGGTGCTGGTGAGCCTCAAGGGCATCCGCGAGATCGTCGGCATCCGCCGCGACGATCAGGGCCGTCTCTGCATCGGCGCCGGCACCACCCATGCCGAGGTGGCGCGGGAGGCGAAGGAAGATTTCCCGGCCCTTGCCGCTCTTGCCGCGGAAATCGGCGATCCGGCGGTCCGGAACCGCGGCACGATCGGCGGCAGCCTCGCCAACAACGATCCCTCCGCCTGCTATCCGGCGGCGGTGCTCGCCTGCGCGGCGACGGTGGTGACGAACGCGCGCGAGATCGGCGCCGACGACTATTTCCAGGGGATGTTCACCACCGCGCTCGAACACGGGGAGATCATCACCGAGGTGCGGTTCCCGATTCCCGATCAGGCCCATTACGCCAAGTTCGCCCAGCCTGCGTCGCGTTTCCCCTTGACCGGCGTCTTCGTCGCGCGGTTCGCCTCGGAGGTGCGTGTCGCCGTCACCGGCGCCTCCGAGGAGGGGGTCTTCCGCTGGCGGGAGGCGGAGGCGGCGCTCGGCGCGGATTTCCGCAAGGAGGCGATCGAGGGGCTGAGCGTGGAAGCGGACGGCATGATCGGCGATCTGCACGGCACGCCCGCGTATCGCGCGCATCTCGTCAGGGTGATGACCGGCCGCGCCGTCGCCGCAGCCTGAGGCGCGGGCCGGTGCCCGAAGCACCCGGCTCTTAACGTATCCTTTACATGGGATGCGACGTAGTCCTTTCGCCTCGGAAAGGAGTTCGCGTCCATGAGCGAGTATCGCATCGCCACCCCCGGCGCGGTCGTAGCACCTCGCAAGTGCCTCTTCGGCGTCACCATCCTCCTGATCGAGGACAGTGAGACGACGGCCGAGGCGTTGCGCCGGCTCGCGACCGAGAGTGGCGCACGCCTGCGCCGCGCGGGCAGCCTCGCCGCGGCGTATCGCCATCTCGCCATCCACCGGCCGAATGTCACGATCGTCGATCTCGACCTGCCGGACGGCAGCGGCCTCTGGCTGCTCCGCGCTCTTGCCGAAGCGTCGGGGCCGTCCGCGGCGCTCGTCGCGATGAGCGGCAACGAGCGTGGCAGCTGGAAGACGGCGGCGCGCGATGCCGGCGCTTCGGCATGTCTCGTGAAACCGGTTGCAAGCCTTCGCGTCTTCCAGGCGTGTATCCTCGGACTCGTGCCGGATCGGGGTGTGGCGGTACCGGTATCCGGGCAGTGCGGAGCGGCCTGAGCACGGTGCGGAGCGGCTTGAGCGGTGCAGTGACGGCTTCGTGAAGCCTGGGAAGACCGGGTAAGGAAGAACGCTGCTTTTCATCCGCTGCCCGGGGCCTAACATCGCGCCGGGCATGGGGGAGCCCGATATGCATCAGGCGCCCGGCGCCTTGGGTGAGGTGTATGGCGATGGCCTGGTGGAAGCAGATCGGGATCATCCTCCTCCTCGTGATGGCGGCCGGCTTCGTCTGGGCGTGGTTCGTTCCCTCGGCCGCGCCGGTCCTTGCCCGGATCGGACTGCCCGTGCCGGCTACGGCCGAGCTCGCGGTCGGCCCGCCACCGCCCGGTGAAGACACTGCCGGCGGGCTGATCGAGGTCATCGCGGTGCCGGCCATCGAGGACCGCGCCGACGGCCGGATCTCGGCGATCGGGGACGGACGCGCCATCCACTCGGTGGCGGTGACGCCGCTCGTCTCCGGGCGGGTGGTGGAAGTGCCGCTCGTATCCGGTCAGCGGGTCGAGGCGGGCGAGACGCTTGCCCTTCTCGACAAGGATTCCGAGGAGATCGGCGTGGAGCGGGCCGAACTCGCGGTCGCCGATGCCGAAGCAACGCTCGCCCGGCTGGAACGGCTGCGCGTTACCGGTGCGTCTACCGCGGTGCAGCTCCGCGACGCACAGCTTGCGCTCGACCGCGCCCGGCTCGAATTGCGCGATGCCGCACTGGCGCTCGAGCGGCGGCGGATCGTCGCACCCTTCGCGGGGTTCGTCGGCATCCTGCCGGTCGAGCCCGGCGAACAGGTGACGACCTCGACCGAGATCGCGAGGCTCGAGGATCGCTCCCGCATCCTCGTGGATTTCCGCGTGCCCGAGCGCTGGGTCGGAAGGGTAGAGGCAGGCGACCCGATTACCGCGACGGCTCTGGCACGCCCGGACCGTCTGCTCGAAGGGATGATCTACGCCGTCGACAACCGCATCGATCTCGAATCGCGCACGCTGCTCGTGCAGGCGATGATCGACAACGAGCACGACCTGCTGCGCGCCGGGATGGCGTTCCGCATCGAGCTCTCGTTCCGGGGCGACACCTTCATCGCGGTCGCGCCGCTGGCGATCCAGTGGGACTCGGACGGGGCCTATGTCTGGACCGTGGCCGAGGACAGGGCGATGAGAACACCGGTGCGCATCGTGCAGCGCTGGAGCGATCGCGTCCTCATCGCGGGAGCGCTGGAGCCCGGCGTTCCGGTCATTACCGAAGGCGTGCAGCGCCTGCGCGAAGGGGCGCCGGTGACGATCCGCCCCGATCCCGCGATGATCCCGGAAGCGGTGATCCCCGAAGACGACGGCGCGGGGCTCGGCCTGTCGCGCGCGGCGCCGCCCGCTTCGGACGCGTGAGGCGGCGATGACCGGCAGGGAGGAGACCGGAGGCGGCATCGCCCTTTTTGTGCGGCGGCCGATCCTCGCCTTCGTGCTGAACGCGCTGATCGTGATCGCGGGGCTCGCGGGCCTGCTCGGCGTGGAGATCCGCGAGCTTCCCGATGTCGACCGGCCGGTGGTCACCATCACCACCGAGTTCACCGGCGCGTCGCCCCAGACCATCGACCGCGAGGTGACGGCCGAGATCGAGGCCGCGGCCGGCCGCGTCGCCGGCGTAAGCGCGATCTCGTCCGATTCCCGCTTCGGCCGCAGCCGGGTGACAGTGGAATTCGACGATTCCATCGATCTTGACGTGGCGGCAACCGATGTGCGTGACGCGATCTCGCGCGTGCGGAACGCGCTTCCCGATGACGCGGAGGAGCCGCGCATCGTCAAGGCCGATGCCGACGCCGACCCCGTGATGCGCATCGGCGTCACCTCCGCTACCCGCAGCGTGCAGGATCTGACCGACCTCGTCGAGGAAGCCGTGGTCGATCGCCTGATCTCGGTTCCCGGCGTCGCGGATGCCCAGGTCTACGGCGCCCGCACCCCGGTCTTCCGCGTCGATCTCGACCTCACGGCGCTCGCGAGCCGGGGGCTGACGCTCGCGGACATACGCAGCGCCCTCGACACCGTCTCGTTCGATGCACCGGCCGGCGCGCTCACCATGTTGGACCAGAGCCTGTCGGTCCGCGCCACCGCCGCCGTGGCGACGCCCGAGGGATTCGAGGCGATTCCGCTGCGCGACGGGCTTCGCCTCGGCGATGTCGCGGTGGTGAGCCTCGGGCCCGATATCGGGGAGAGCATCCTGCGCTCCAATGGCCGGACCGGCGTCGGCATCGGCATCCTGCGCCAGGCGCAGTCGAACACGATCGAGATCTCCTCGGCAGTGCGCAACGCGGTCGACGAGCTCGGCCGGGTGCTGCCGGAGGATGTCGCGATCTTCGTCTCCAGCGACGAGGCGACCTTCGTGCGCGGCGCGATCAACGAAGTGATCATCACCCTCATCCTCGCCACGCTGATCGTGATCGCGATCATCTACGTCTTCCTGCGCGACGCGCGAGCGACGATGATCCCGGCGCTGACGATTCCCGTCGCCCTGATCGGCACGCTGGCGGCGATCTATCTCACTGGATTCTCGCTCAATATCCTCACCCTGCTCGCGCTCGTCCTTGCCACCGGCATGGTGGTGGACGACGCGATCGTCGTGCTCGAGAACATCGTGCGGCGGCGCGCCGAGGGGATGGGGCCGCGCGCCGCCGCCGTCCTTGGCACCCGCCAGGTGTTCTTCGCGGTCGTCTCCACCACCGCGACGCTCGCCGCCGTCTTCGTGCCGATCTCGTTCCTGCCCGGGCAGGCGGGGGGCCTCTTCCGCGAGTTCGGCTTCACGCTTGCCTTCGCGGTCACGCTCTCCTCCTTCGTGGCGCTCAGCATCTGCCCGGTGCTCGCCGCACGGCTGCTGCGGCCGATCGACCCGGATGCGCGGCCGAGCCTGATGGCGCGGGTCGGGATCGCCCTCGAGAGAATCTTCGCCCGGACGCTCAACAGCGCGCTCGACGCGCCGGCGGTGGTGATTGCCGCCACGCTGCTCATTGCCGCCACCGCGGCGCTGATGTTCGGCTCGATCCGCTCGGAGCTCACACCGCAGGAAGATCGTTCGGTGGCGTTGATGAGCGTGGAGGCGCCGCAGGGAGCGTCGCTCGATTACACCAACGCCCGGATGCGCGAGATCGAGGCGCGCCTCGAACCTTTCGTCGCCAGCGGCGAAGTCACCAATGTCTTCATGATCGCCGGCAGCGGCGGGCGCGACAACCGCGGCTTCATGGTGATGACTCTCGCGCCGTGGGAGAAGCGGGCGCGCTCCCAGGCCGAGATCGCGGAGGACATCAATACGCGGGTGCGCGGGATCATCGGGATCGACGCGATCGCGCGGCAGCCGAACTCGCTCGGCATCCGCGGCGCGGGGCGGGGGCTTCAGTTCGCGCTCCTCGGCAACAGTTACGAGCGGCTCGCGGAGAGCGCGGATGAACTGATCGCGCGGATGGAGCAGGACCCGCGTTTCGGCGACGTGCGCCTCGGGTTCGAGCAGACCCAGCCGCAACTCTTCGTCGAGGTTGATCGCGATCGCGCCGCCGACCTCGGGATCGCGATCGACGGCCTCGGCGAGTCGATCCAGGCCGTGCTCGATGGCCGCACCGTCACCCAGGTCTTCGTGGACGACGAGAGCTACGACGTGAAGATGTTCGCGACGGCGCAGCCGGTGAACGATCCGACCGATCTCGAGAACATCTTCATGCAGACCGGCTCCGGGCAGATGGTCCCGCTCTCGACCATCGTCTCGATCGAGGAGCGCCCGATCGCGCCGAACCTCGGCCGCGAGCAGCAGATGCGGGCGGTGTCCGTCACCGCGTCCCTCGACGGCAGCTTCGCGATCGGTGACGCCTATGCCGAAGTCCAGCGCCTCACCGAGGCGGTCATCGGCCCGGCCCAGCGGATCATCCCGCTTGCCGAGGCCGCGGCCCTCGACGAGACCGAGCGCGGGCTCCTCGTCACCTTCGGCTTCGCGATCCTCGTCGTCTTCCTCGTGTTGTCGGCGCAGTTCGAAAGCTTCGTCTCGGCGGTGATCGTGATGGCGACGGTGCCGCTCGGCCTCGCCTGCGCCGTCTTCGCGCTGCTGATCACCGGCATGAGCCTCAACGTCTACAGCCAGATCGGGCTTTTGCTGGTCGTCGGCATCATTGCCAAGAACGGCATCCTCATCGTCGAGTTCGCCAATCAGCTTCGTGACCGGGGAGCGAGCGTGCGCGAAGCGGCGGAGGAGGCGGCGGTGGTGCGCCTCAGGCCGGTGATGATGACGATGACCTCGACGGTGCTCGGCGGCGTGCCGCTGGTGCTTGCCTCCGGGGCGGGGGCGGAAGCGCGCGAGGCGCTCGGCTGGGTGATCGTCGGCGGCCTCGGCCTCGCGACGCTGATCACGCTCTATCTCACGCCGGTCGCCTATCTCGCGCTTGCCGGCCTGTCGAAGCCGCGCATGCACGAGACCGAGCGCCTGGCCGAGGAACTCCGCACCGCAGAACACCCCGCCGCAGAACTCCACGCCGCCCGCCCGGCGGAATGACTGCATCGCGCCTCACCGGCCGGGGACCGCTGCGCCGCGCCCCCGTGGGCGTCTGCGGCGCTTCCGGAGCGCTTCCCGATCCGGTTGCCTCGAACCGGGCGCTCCATCTTGCTGACCGGTCGCGATTTCCGGGTCAGCAGGTGGGTCCGCCTGTTTCGAGATCGCTCTGGATGCGCCGAACACCCTATGTCGGCAGACCCTCGCCGTCGTGACGTGAGCATGCCTGTGCCGAACCGGCACCACTGTTAACGTTTCCGTAAGAGTCCGGAACGTTCCCCGACACGACCTGTTAGAATCGCGGGGAGGGGAGAGAGTCGATGCTGGTTGCGTTCCTGATTTTCGAGATGATTTGTGCTGCTGCCCTGTTGTTGCTGCTTATCAGCGAGGGGCATCTGTTCCGACGGCAGCCAGAAGAAGACAGGCAGCCCCAGCTGTCCCTCCTGCCGGCAGCATCAGCATCGTCAGGAAAAGCCCCGGCGGCGTCTGTACCCGAGGAGGCTGAAGCTGCGGAGCAGCAGGCCGCCTGATCGGTCATGCGGC
>CAYMOD010000021.1:6866-11238 GCA_964391945.1 uncultured Rhodobacterales bacterium
GTACCCGAGGAGGCTGAAGCTGCGGAGCAGCAGGCCGCCTGATCGGTCATGCGGCCGCGGGGTCCGGGGCAAAGCCGTTCTCGCTCATGTGGCGAGCCATGTCCGTTCAAGATGGATGCGAAAGGTCGGGTTGATGTCGAGCCCGCGGACATCCGCGGCCATGTGACGGTGGATGTTGCGCCAGTAGGGCTGCACGATCACCCCGGAATCCTGAAGGATCGCTTCCATTTCGCGCATGAGCTCGCGGCGCTTGTCCGCGTCGGCAAGACCCAGCGAACGGTCGAGCAATTCGTCGAAACGCGGATCGGAGAAACCGGTCTCGTTCCAGACGGCACCGCTTCGGTAGGCGAGCATGTATGTCTGTACACCGAGCGGGCGCATGTTCCACTCCGTTGCCGAGAACGGATAGGAGCGCCAGCCCTGCCAGAAGGCGCTTCCCGGCAGCACGGTGCGCAGGACGGTGAAACCTGCGTCGCGCAACTGCGCCGCCGTCGCGTCACAGGTATTGCGAACCACATCATCATCGAACGAGATCAGTTCGAACTCGAAGCGGCTCTCGCCGGCTTCCGCGAGCAGGGCGAATGCCTGTTCGGGATCGCGCGGGGGCAGGGGCGGCAGATCCGCGTATTCGGGGTGCATCGGCCCGACATGGTGATTCTCCGCGACGAGACCGAGGCCCGCGTAGCCGAGTTCGAGGATCGTGGCGTTGTCGACCGCACGCTGGACCGCGTTCCGGACCGCCTTCTTGTCATACGGTGGATGATTGACGTTCATCCGCACGCAGACGGTGTTGGCCGTCAGCGCCTCGGCACGGCGGAGGCCGAGAGCATCGAAGTCGTCTACATAACGCGCGGGGCTTTCGTAGTTGGTGTGAATCTCGCGCGCCTTGAAGGCGGCGATCATCGCTGCCGGATCGGTGCCGGTGTCGATATAGTCGATCCCGTCGAGGAGCACCGGGCCGTGTACCGCGTCACCCCACCAGCCGTGCGCATCCTCGCGCCGTCGAAGCGTCGCCCGTCGGCCGACCTCGAGCCCGGTCAGCATCCAAGGGCCGGTGCCGACCGGATTCGCGGCAAGATCCGCGCCATCCTGGTCGAAATCGCGATGGACGATCAGCGCCGGATAATCCGCAAGATTCGGAATGAGCGTGATATCGGACGAGGGCAGGCTGATGCGCAGCGTGTGGTCGTCGATCCGCTCGGCAACGTCGTCGCGCAGGCCATGGACGGCGCGTCGCCGTTGCCGCTCCACGATGCTGCCATCGACAAGGGTAACGGTTTCGGTATGGGGCTCCTCACGCTTCTTTTCGATCAGCGTGGCGATCCGGCCGGCCATCGAGTTGCCGGGGACGTGGCTTTCGGCCCAGCGGGAGAGATTGTGGAGGACATCGGTTGCATCGAAGAGATCGCCGTTGCTCCAGCGCACGTCCTGCCGGAGGTGGAGGATGTATTCCGTCGCATCATCGTTGACCTCCCAGCCTTCAAGCAGCCACGGCTCGAAGGTAAGATCGTCGGTGTAGCGCACGAGGGATTCAAGAACATGACCGGCTATATTCGCCATCGGCGGCCAGTCGAAGAGGCGCGGATCCCGAACCGGCATGACGGCCATCGCAATCCGGATGATGCCGCCGCGCCGACCTTCCCGGGCCCGTGCCGGCATCGGCAACCCGATGAGCCCGTAAGCGGCCGCCGTGCTGACGCCGAGCGCGGTCGCACGGGCAAGGAATTCGCGGCGGTCGAGCCTGCCGTCGCGGGCTTCGCGCGCAAGCCCGACGACATTGCGATGGATAGGCTTGCCGTTGATCGTATCGGCGCTCATCGGTTCTCCTCTGTTGATCCGGCAGGGCAGGTGCGGTCATTGCAGGGCCATTTTCCACGGTGGTCAACGGGCAGTTCCGGGGGAAGCACGAGGACGATCCGACGGACGTATAAGGGGACGTATAAGGGATACGATCACGCACGCGCTACTGTGTGACGTTGCTGCAACGCGCGCCGTCCCTCTCGATTCCACAATTCATGCCCAGGACCAGCCTGGCTGCAAGCGAAGAGGAGGGCGCCGACAAAGCACCGGTCTCCTGCCGGCGGTTTCAGCCGGGTTTCGTGCCGAGGCGGTAGCTTTGTTACCCGCGTCCGCGGGGCTGGCTCCGGCCTGGATCATGGTCGGGAACGAACGCCTCCGAGTCCGCTCCCACGTCTCGGGCAGAAAGGACGGGGACCGGGAGGCTGCGCGGGCCTCATGGGGCGGGAGCCCGATCTCGACGGGGAATCGTTTCGTGGAGGGGCGCTCTTCTGATAGGCTGGTGAGGAGTGGCTCGGTATGCTGAAATGTAGGCGAGAATGTTCGAGCGGGTCACTCTCGCCATGAGCGTCAATAATCGCTCAGTCATTCTGGAATGGAGTAGAGTAATGCTCATCAGGATAGCGAAACCGATCCTGGCCTTGATCCTCCTGTTGCCTCCTTCAGGGCTGACCGCGCAGGATGCCCCGAATGATGCCCGGAATCCTGAATTTTCCGGCGAATGGTGGAATGAGCTTTGCTCACGCATGGATCTCGATGTCGAGAACGGCAGATTGAGCGGTTCATACTGGACGGGAGTGGGATCAGGTCAGGACGAGGAATTCGAACTGACCGGGTTCGTGAGCGGAGACCTGATCGCTTATAGCGTGAACTTCGGCTCCCAAGGCTCCTTAACCTCCTGGTCGGGGCAGCATACCGTCGAGAGAGGTGAAGAAAAGATCAAGACCATGTGGCTGCTCGCTGGCAACCTTTCTTCAGACGAAGAAGAGGCCGATACACTTTGGCGATCGATCTGGACAGGAGCAAATACGTATACGAGGGATCGTCCGGAGTTCTGCGAAGGAAATGACGGGCAGTAATGTGGCGGCTGGCCTTGACCCGGGAACCGCGACGCACAAACCGCGAATTGATGACCATGGGATGTGGCAAGGCATCGTCGGCTTCTCATAGACGACCGGTTCTCACAGGCGCCCGGGCTGAACGGACGACCGGGCTGAACGGCCGCGAAAGGCAGGCCTGGGAGAGGGAGATCGGACCAATCCGCCGGCGCCGAAACGTGGGGCGTATAAGGGAGATTATGTTAAGTGAACGGCGCTCAGACCGTAAGTCACGCTCAGATCGTGCGTGATGCCCAGGCCGCTCGCCGGCCCGTTCTGATTGGCGGTCCGACCGCCAGCGGCAAGTCGGCGCTGGCGCTGGCGATTGCGGAACGCGACAGCGGCGTCGTGATCAATGCCGATGCGTTGCAGGTCTATGCGCGTTGGCAGGTGCTGACGGCGCGGCCCGGACCGGACGAACTCGCCCGGATGCCGCATGCGCTTTATGGCCATGTCGCGGGATCGCGATATTCCGTGGGCGACTGGCTCAGGGATGCCGCGGTAGCGCTGGCCGAGGCGCGGCGTGCGGGAATGCGACCGGTTTTCGTTGGCGGCACCGGGCTATACCTGACGGCGCTGACCGACGGGCTGTCACCGATCCCGGCGGTTCCGGCGGAGGTGCGGGACCGGGCCGATCGTGCGGTGGCGGACGGGCGGATCGGGATGCTCGGCGACGAACTGGCGCGGAAGGATCCGGAGACCTGGGCCGTGATCGACCGCCGCAATCCGGCGCGGGTGCAACGGGCCTGGGAGGTGCTGGAGGCGACGGGTCGCGGGCTGGCGGCGTGGCGGAAGATCAAGGAACCGCCGCTCATCCGCCGGCAGGACGCGGTGGCGATCATCATGAGTCCGGCACCCGAGGTGCTGGACCGGCAGATCGCCGCCCGGTTCCGGGCGATGATTGAACGTGGGGCGCTCGCGGAGGCGCGGGCGGCGCTCGAAACCGGCTGGGAGCCGAAGTCTCCGGCATCACGGGCGATCGGAGCGGCGGAACTCATCGCCCATCTCGAAGGCAAGATGAGCCTGGAAGCGGCGGCCGAGGCAGCGGCGCTGGCAACACGGCGGTTCGCGAAACGGCAGCGGACGTGGTTCAGGAACCGGATGGCGGATTGGGCATGGCATGCGCCGGAACCGGGAGCGGCGGCCGCCCTCCTGCCGCTTGTGCCCCGGGAGTGAGAAGATCGTTAGTGAGAAGATCGTTCCGGGGCGCTTTCCGATCCGGTTGCAGCGGACCGGGCGCTCCATCTTGCCGACGGGTCGCGATTTCCGCGTCAGCAGCTGGGGTTGCCTGTTTCGAAATCCCTCTGGCCAACCGGCAGCACGGGACATTTCAGCGTCAGATCCCAACCCCTTTGAAACACGGGATAATCGCGTATTGCCGAAACGTCATGCCCGTCACGGTCTGATTCCGGACGCTTATCCTGTGCGGTCGGAAGCGGCATTCTCGTAGCGGGTGCGCTCCCGGCCCGTCCAGCGTA
>CAYMOD010000021.1:11338-16228 GCA_964391945.1 uncultured Rhodobacterales bacterium
GTGCGGTCGGAAGCGGCATTCTCGTAGCGGGTGCGCTCCCGGCCCGTCCAGCGTACGTCGAGCTCGAGCCCGTCTTCGAGCCGGCGCTCGCCCCGCACGAGATTGTGCTCGAAGAGCCAGGCACGCTCGCGGCCCTGATCATAGCGCAGGCGCAGCGTTTCCTCGCTCGCGGGCTCACGAAGGTCGTCGGCCACCGCCGCGAGAAGCTCATCGAGCCCCTGCCCTGTCCGCGCCGAGATCGCGGAGACCCGCGGGTTGCGCGCCGCGGCGTTGGCGGTCGCGGAAGTCTCCTCCGGCGACAGGAGGTCGATCTTGTTCCAGACCTCGCGGATGCGCTCCTCGTCGTCGGGATCAACGCCGAGCTCGGTCAGGATGCTGCGCACGTTCCCGGCCTGTATCTCACGCTCCGGATGCGCGATGTCGCGGACATGAAGGATGAGATCAGCGGCCAGCACCTCCTCGAGCGTCGCGCGGAACGCGGCGACGAGCTGGGTCGGCAGGTCGGAGATGAAGCCGACCGTGTCGGAGAGGATGACGCGGCCGCCCTCCGGCATCTCGATTGCCCGCATCGTCGGATCGAGCGTGGCGAAAAGCATGTCCTTCGCCATCACCGACGAGCCGGTCAGGCGGTTGAAGAGCGTCGACTTCCCGGCGTTGGTATAGCCGACGAGCGCCACCACCGGGTAAGGCACGCGCGCCCGCGCGGCGCGGTGAAGGCCGCGGGTCCGCGTGACCTTTTCGAGCTGGCGCTTCAGGCGATCGATGCGTTCGGAGAGGGCGCGGCGGTCGGACTCGATCTGGGTCTCGCCAGGGCCGCCGATGAAGCCGAGCGCCCCGCGCTGGCGTTCGAGATGGGTCCACGAGCGGACGAGGCGCGACTTCTGGTAGGTGAGATGGGCAAGCTCGACCTGAAGCTCGCCCTCGCGGGTGCGGGCGCGTTCACCGAAGATCTCGAGAATGAGCCCGGTGCGGTCGAGGAGCTTGCACTTCCAGTCGCGTTCGAGATTGCGCTGCTGGACCGGCGTCAGCGGGCCGTTGACGATGACGAGGCCGATCTCCTCCGCGGCGATGAAATCGCGAAGCTCGGCAAGCTTGCCGGAGCCGAGGAGCGTGCTGGCGCGCGCACGCGGCAGCGGCACGACGCGCGCATCGACGATGTCGAGATCGAGGGCCTCGGCAAGGCTGACGGCTTCGGCGAGCGCGTCCTCGGGATCGCGCGCGCCGCTCCGGTCGCGGATATCGGGATGCAGGACCAGGCACCGCATCCGGGTCATCGGCTCATTGTTCCTCGGGCTCGTAGAGCGAGATCGGCTGCGACGGCATCACCGTGGAGATCGCGTGTTTATAGACGAGCTGGGACTGGCCGTCGCGGCGAAGAAGGACGCAGAAATTGTCGAACCAGGTGATCACACCCTGCAGCTTCACCCCGTTCATCAGGAAAATCGTGACCGGCACCTTCCCCTTGCGGATATGATTGAGGAAGGTGTCCTGCAGGTTCTGCTTGTCCGATGCCATTTTCCAGCCTTTTTATCTGAAGTCTTTTTTGACGGCGCCACGGCCGCCGCCCCTGTTCTCGTTGAACCAAGATTATGGGGCGCGCCCCTGCCCTTTTCCAGTCCGGGACCGTGATTTCTACGTGCCCTACAGACGCTGGCTCATTCCCGCCAATAAGCGGGATTGAAAAGGGCAATGATGACGAGGACCTCCATACGGCCGACGATCATCGCAGCGCAGAGGATGGCCTGCGCCGCCGCGCTCAGGTCGCGGTAGGCGGTGCCGTCATCCAGGATGGCGATTGCCGGTCCGGTGGTGGTGAGGCTCGCGATCGCGAGCGTGAGGCCACGTTCGAAGGCGACCCCGGTGGCGCCGAGGGCAATCGTCACGAGCGCGATCGAGATCAGGAAGAGCATGAGAAAGACGAAGGCGATACGGGTGCCGGCGGCGGTGAACGTGCCCCCGGCGCCACTGCGGCGCTCGGCGGCGGAGGGATAGACGAGGCGGTCCAGTTCGTGCAGGCCATGCCGGTAGAGCGTGTGGAGGCGCAGGAGCTTGACCCCTCCCGCGGTCGTCGCGATGCCACCGCCCATGATCGCCACCCCGAGCAGGATGATGCCCGGCGCCTCAAGCCCGGACCAGGCCTGCATCGTCGTCCAGTGCCGGCTCTCGAACCCGGTGGTGGTGAGGTGCGAGAGCACGGTGAAGAGGCTGCCCCAGACCGCCCGGACGGCGGCAAGGAGATCGGTCGGCCGCCCCGTCTCGATCGCACCGAGGAAGGCGCGCAGGAAAAGGATGGTCGTGACCGCGAGGACCGAGATCAGCATGAGCTGGATCTCGGGATCGCGCAGTGACGGATACCGGCCGCGCGCGGGCCAGAGCGTCAGCGCGCGGTGGGTGATGGCGGGCAGGAGAAAGGCGGCCATCATCATCTCGCCCGCGATGCCCCCCGCGCCTCGGGCCACGCCGCCGACGGGGGAAATGCCGCTCGTCGAGAGGATCGCCATCGCATGACAAGCGGCGATGAGCGGCTCGTTCCCGGCGATCATCAGCAGGACCGCAAGCGTGAAGGTGAAGATGGCATAGACCGGGGCGATGGTGCGGATGCAGCGATGGATCCGCGCGCGCGCCTCGTCGAGCGTGAGGCTGCGCCGGCCCTCGGCATCGGCCTGGTCGCTGCGCACGATTTCGAACCCGCCGAGGTTCAGGGGCGCCAGCACCGCAAAGGCGGCGACGAGGATCATCAGCCCGCCTGCCCAACCGACGAGCGCCCGCCAGAGGTGGATCGACGGCGCCACCAGCCAGTGCCGGTCGAAGACGGTAGCACCGGTGGTCGTGAGGCTCGATACCATCTCGAACCAGGCATCGTGGAAGGCGACCGACGTGAGCGCGTGGACCGGCATGGCGAGCACCAGCGGCAGCAGGATGTAGACGAGAAGCAGGGTGAGGATCTGGTATCGCTCGGCCCGATGGGGCCGCCGGTTGGCGAGCGCGAGGCCGAGGATGATGGCGAGGATCGCGAAGAAGACCCCGTGGTAGAGAAAGGTCCGCGCGACGCGCCAGTCCTCGAACCGGGCGGCGTGGGCCGCCGGCACGAGCATGAGGCCCGCTGCCACGAGGAGGATCGCCGGGAACGCCGGCAGCCGGCCGAAGCGGCTCATCGCGCCGGGCTCTCGCGCGACACGGGGCGGACGGGGCGCAACGCGGGGGAAGCGGAGCGCGGCATCAGAAGAAGTCGAGCCCGACCTGGAAGAGCCGCTCGACATCCGGGACCGCTTCGCGCTTGGCGAAGATGGTGAGGATGTCGCCCTCCTCGATCCGGGTGGCGCCCATGGGACGGATGATGCGCTCGCCCTTGCGCATCAGCCCGAAGATCGCGTCGTTCGGCATGTCGGCGTCGCGCACGAACTGGCCCGCGATCGGCGAGGTGCCGAGGACCTGGGCCTCGATCACCTCGGCCTCGCCGTCGGTGATCGAATAGACCGAGCGGATGCGGCCGTGGCGGATGTAGCGGAGGATGGAGGAGACGGTGGTCGAGCGCGGATTGACCCAGGCATCGACCCCGATCGCCTCCGCGAGCCCGTCGAGGGAAGGATCGTTGATGAGGGCGATGGTGAGCCGCGCGCCCTCCGACTTCGCGCGGACGCAGGAGAGGATGTTGGTCTTGTCGTCCTCGGTGAGCGCGAGGACGACGTCCATCGCGGCGACATTGGCCTCGGTGAGGATCTCGAGGTCGAGCCCGTCGCCATGGAGAACCACGGCATGGTGGAGCGCGTCGGCGGCGGCCTCGGCGCGCAGGCGGGCCTTCTCGATGACCTTCAGGCGCGGCCGGCCCGGATCGGCCTCCATCTTGCGGGCGAGTTCGAGCCCGATGCCGCCGGCGCCGATGATGAGCACGCGCTTGACCGCGATGTGGCGCTTGCCGAAGATCTCCAGCGTGCGGGCGACGTCCTCGCTGGCGGCGAAGATGTAGATCTGGTCCTCGGCATAGAGCTGGTCTTCCGGCGCGGGCACGAAGAGGCGCGCGCCGCGCCGGACGCCGCCGATCACCCCCCTCAGCGTCGGGAACAGTTCGGTAAGCTGGCGCAGCGGCGTGTCGAGCACGGGCGCGTCCGCGTCGAGCGCGATGCCGAGGAGCTGGACGCCGCCGTCGAGGAAACTCTCGATGTCGAAGGCGGAGGGCGCCCGCAGGCGCTGGAGGACGGCTTCGGCGACCGAGATCTCGGGGGAGATGACGACGTCGATCGGCAGGTTGTCGGTCGAGTAGAGGTCGGAATACATCGCATCGAGATAGGCGCGGGCGCGCAGGCGGGCGATCTTGCGCGGCACCGAGAAGATCGTGTGCGCAACCTGGCAGATGACCATGTTGACTTCGTCGGACTGGGTCGCGGCGATCACCATGTCGGTGTCGCGGGCACCGGCCTGATCGAGGACATCGGGGTGGGAGGCGAAGCCGGTGACGCCGCCGATGTCGCAGGCCTCGGTGATGCGGCGGACGAGGGCGGGATTGCTGTCGATGATGGTGATGCGGTTGTTGCGGGCTTCGCGGGCGAGATGGCGGGCGATCTGGCCTCCGACCCGGCCTGCGCCGCAGACGATGATCCTCATGGGCGCGTGCTCACGGGAGTTGTTCCGGGGCACGAATTCGTGCCCACGTGGGTTCCGGGGCACGGGCGCCAGCCCGCGCGGTGTCTGAGGGGCAGGCTGTGGTGCCTGCGAGATGGCCTTTGCCGCCAAGCGGAGCGCGAACACGCGCACGCCACCTTTGCTGGTCGGGCGCGTGTTCGCGCCCGACCCCTGCCCTCCGGGTTTCTGCCAGATGAAATCCGGAAGAACAGCGGCGCCGGGGCCGCCGGCCCGGGGTGCTGCCTGTTGCACGACCTCCACGGGGAGGCC
>CAYMOD010000022.1:0-16032 GCA_964391945.1 uncultured Rhodobacterales bacterium
CGAGGACGGCACCTTCAGGGCAATCGACGAGATCCGCAGGATCTATGCCGAAAAGGGTATAAACGGGTCCAGACCGATCATCACCTACTGCCGCATCGGAGAACGTTCGAGCCATAGCTGGTTCGCCTTGAAGCGAATCCTCGGCTACGAAGCGCGGAACTACGACGGCTCCTGGACCGAGTACGGTAACGCCGTCGGGGTTCCGGTCAAGAACCCCGCCGGGACAGTCTGGACGGGCAAATAACACGCCTCAGACAAGGTCGAGCCGCTGCAAGACGTCAGCGGCGCTGAAAAATCCACACTCCATTCGCCGCTGGAAGTCACATGAACGCAATCACTCAGATCGACAGGGTCCATCCCGACCCTGAACAATGGCAGCAGATCGAGGGGCTGGCCGCCACCCTCGCTCCCGACCAGGCGGTCTGGCTGAGCGGCTACTTCGCCGGGCTGGGCCAGTCCCTGCGCGGGTATCGCGGCGCGGAAGCCGTGTTGCCAGCCAGGGACGAGAAACCCGCCGATCTGTCGGATGTCCTGTCCCGCAGCCGGACGCTCACGATCCTCTATGGCACGGAGACGGGCAACAGCTCCGAACTGGCGGAGCGGATCGCGGCGCGGGCCAGGGATCTTGGGCTCACCGTTCGCACAGCCGACATGGCGTCCTACAAGACGCGCGGGCTGAAGGACGAGCAGGACCTCCTCATCGTCACCAGCACGCATGGCGAGGGTGACCCGCCCGAGCCGGCCGTGGACTTCTTTGAATTCGTGCACGGGCGCAAGGCACCGAAACTCGACGGTATGCGGTACGCGGTGCTCGGGCTGGGTGATTCCACCTATGAGTTCTTCTGCGGCGCCTCGGTGAAGCTCGACGAGCGTCTCGAGGCACTTGGGGCGGAGCGCCTTCACGAACGGATCGACTGCGATGTCGATTACGAGGACCCCGCATCCGAGTGGATAGAGACGACTCTCGGCCTGTTCTCGGCCCGGAACGGTTCCGGGAATGCGGCCATACCGGCCGCGGCTCCGCAGCCGGGGAGCGTCGCCCCCGGACAGGTCGCCTCCCATGACAAGCGCAACCCATACGAGGCTTCCATTCTCGCGAATCTGGTGCTGACCGGGCGCGGGTCCTCGAAGGAGACCCGCCACATCGAGCTGTCGCTCGAGGAATCGGGGCTGCATTACGAACCCGGCGACGCGCTCGGCATCGTGCCGCGCAATGACCCGCAGGTGGTCGAGCAGATCCTCGCCGCGACGGCGATTGATGGTGCCGCGTCCCTGTCGACGAAGACTGGCGAAGTGCCCCTCGCGGAGGCGCTGGAGAGCCGTTTCGAGATTTGCGCCCTCACCCCGCGATTCGTCGAGCATTGGGCGGAGCTCGCCGGGGCGGAGGCGTTGCGCAACCTGGTCAAGCCGGAGAAGCGCAGCGAACTCGCCGCCTTCATGCGCGAGCATCACATCATCGACGTGATGCGGGATTTCCCGGCCAGCGGGCTCTCGGCGTCGGAGATCACGGCGGGGCTGCGCGGCCTGCAGCCGCGGCTCTATTCCATCGCTTCCAGCGCGAATGCCGATCCGGACGAGGTCCATCTGACCGTCTCGACCGTGCGTTACCATCTCCGCGACGAGCCCCGTGCCGGCGTCACCTCGGGCCAGCTTGCCGAACGCCTGCGTGAGGAGGACCACGTGCCGGTCTACGTGCAGAGCAACTCCCATTTCCGGCTTCCCGCGGACGACGAGACGCCAATCATCATGGTTGGCGCGGGAACCGGCATCGCGCCATTTCGTGCCTTCATGCAGGAACGTGAGGTGCGGGGCGGCTCCGGTCGATCCTGGCTGTTCTTCGGCGAACGGAACTTCCGGACGGACTTCCTCTACCAGACCGAGTGGCAGGGGTATCTGAAGGATCAGGTCCTGAGCCGCATGGATATCGCGTTCTCGCGCGATCAGGCGGAGAAGATCTACGTCCATCACCGCCTCCGCGCGCGTGGACCCGAGCTTTTCGCATGGCTCGAGGAAGGTGCCCATTTCTACGTCTGTGGAGATGCGAACACGCTGGCGCCGGACGTCCACCAGGCCCTGACCGACATCGTGGCCGAAGCGAGCGGCCTCGGTCAGGAGCGAGCAGCAGAGTATATCCGCGACCTGCAACGCGCCGGCCGCTACCAGAGAGACGTTTACTGACATGTCCGAAGTTCTGAACAAGCCTGTCGACCGGAGCCGCGACCTGTCGCAACCGCTCGATCGCCTTGGCCCTGACGAAACGCTCAAGGCGACGAGCGACCAGCTGCGCGGCACCATCGAGGCCAGCCTTGCCGATCCGATCACGGGCGGGGTCGTGCCCTCCGACAACAAGCTGATGAAGTTCCATGGCATCTATCAGCAGGACGACCGCGACCTGCGCGACGAGCGGCGCCGTCAGAAGCTCGAGCCGGCCTACCAGTTCATGATCCGCGTCCGGCTGCCCGGGGGCGTCTGCTCGCCGGCGCAATGGCTCCAGCTCGACGACATCGGCCGCACCCGCGCGAACGGGACGCTGCGCCTCACCACCCGTCAGACCTTCCAGTTCCACGGCGTGCTCAAGGGCGATCTCAAACCCTCGATCGAGGCCATGCATTCCGTGCTGCTCGACACCATCGCCGCCTGCGGGGACGACGCGCGCGGCGTGATGTGCTCGGTCAACCCGCATCGCTCGGCCGTACATGCCGAGGTCTACCGGATCGCCAAGGCCGCGAGCGATCATGCGATTCCCCGCATGCCCGCATATCACGAGATCTGGCTCGGCAAGGAACGCGTGGCGAGCTCCGGGCCCGAGGAGCCCTTCTACGGCCAGCAATACATGCCGCGGAAGTTCAAGGTGGGCTTCGTGATGCCTCCTTCCAATGATATCGACATCTATACGCAGGACCTCGGTTTCATCGCGATTGCCGGACCCGAGGGTCTGGAAGGATTCAACGTCGCCATCGGCGGCGGCATGGGGCGGACCGACGGCGCGCCGACGACATATCCTCGTCTCGCCGACGTCATCGGCTTCGTGCCTGTGGACAAGGTGACCGCGGTCACCGACGCGGTGATGTCGGTTCAGCGTGACTATGGCGACCGCGTGGACCGCGGCCGTGCCCGGTTCAAATACACGATCGACGACAAGGGCCTCGACTGGATCAAGGCGGAAATCGAAGACCGACTCGGTTTTGCCCTGGCGGATGCCCGGCCATTCGCGTTCGATTCGAACGGCGACGACTTCGGCTGGACGACCGGCGATGACGGCAAGCATCATTTCTGCCTGTTCATCCAGAACGGCCGGGTGGCCAACCGGGATGGCTACGAGCTCATGGACGGCTTGCGCGCCATCGCGGAGATCCACCAGGGCGAGTTCCGTCTGACGCCGAACCAGAACCTCACCATCGCCAATATCGTACCGGAGCACCGGGCTGCGATCGAAACGCTGCTTGACCAATACGGCATCACCGGCGCGAACGCGGTCAGCACCTTGCAGCGCAGCTCGATCGCCTGCGTGGCCCTGCCGACCTGCGGACTGGCGATGGCCGAGAGCGAGCGCTATCTGCCGTCCCTCGTCACCAAGCTCGAGGCGATCTTCGCCGAACACGACCTTGCCGATGACGCGGTCACGATCCGGATGAGCGGCTGCCCCAACGGCTGCTCGCGGCCATACGTGGCCGAGATTGCCTTCACCGGCCGGGCACCCGGCAAGTACAACGTTTATCTCGGCGGTGGCTTTCACGGGCAGCGCCTCAACAAGATGTATCTGGAGAACGTGCCCGAGGACATCATCCTGAAGGAACTGAGCCCGATCATCGGGCGCTACGCGGCAGAGCGCCAGCCCGGCGAGCGTTTCGGCGACTTCACCGTGCGGGCAGGCTACGTTCGTGAGGTGAAGGCAGGGCGCGACTTCAACGACTGAGCCCGGAGGCCGCCGAGCGGTTCGGAACCTGGTCCTTCCTTCCGATCGGAGGGGCGCTGGAGAATGGCGCATGTCGCGGAGTCCGATCGGGACCCGTGCTCCAGGGAAACGCCCGGGGACCGGGTCGCCGCTCGGCACGGATGCGGCCGGCCTCTCCTGTCGCGCAGAGCGGCTACCTCAACGCGGTGCCTGATCTTGCTCCCGTTCCACAGGCCGCCCGGGGGTGGTGTCCATGACGCGGTGCAGGAGCGCCGGTCCTTGAAAGGCACCACGCCGATCAGGCGGATGATGGCTTCGTCGCAGGAAGAGGATGCCGCCGACGTCGGCGCGGCGCTTCATCTTCCCGTTCAACCGTTCCCATGGATGCGTCGAGTGCAGCCTGGTGCAGTGCTGCGCCGGGAACGCCATGCAGGCCAGCATGTCGGCTTGCTGTCCATGAATGTCGGAAGTTTCGGCCAGCACAGGCGGAGCTGATCGGCGACGTGGCGCCCGACCTCCCTCGCGGCCCTGTCAAGCCCGGGCGAGAGCCTGATGGATTGCGCCAGCGACGACCATGTGCCGGCCTTCGCCACGTGGGCGCGGGCGTTCCTGATCCAGTGAACGCGGCACCTCTGCCGGGTGACTCCGGAGACTTGCGTGATTGCGGCAGGATGCCGCTTGTCCGTCAGGTTCTGGCGGAGGCAGCAAGGGGAGTGGCGCCCGGCAGTTCGATGTTGATCTCGAGCATCGAGAGATCGTCCCCCCGCTCGATCTTGATGTCGACGCTGTTACTGTCCACCTGCATGTGGCGCTCGATGACCTCGATGATCTCGCGCTGGAGGAGCGGCAGGAAGTCCGGGGCGAAGCGCCCCTTGCGCTCGTGGGCCAGCAGGATCTGCAGCCGGTCCCTGGCGGTCTCGGCGGAGCGTGCCTGAGGCGGCCGACGGAAGAAGCTGAGCATGCTCATGCCGTCCGCCCCAGCAGGCGCTGAAACAGGCCGCGTCGCTCGGCCGGCTGAATCCGCATCTCGAGCTGCTCGCCGACGAGGCGCGACACGGCATCGGAATAGGCCCTGGCCGCATTCGATTTTTCATCGAGCACCACCGGTGAGCCGATGTTGGAGGCACGCAGCACCGCCGGGCTCTCGGGGATGATGCCGAGGAGCGGAATCGAGAGTATATCCTCTACATCCTCGATCTTCATCATCTCGCCCTTGGCCGCACGATTCTCGTCGAAACGGGTCAGCAGCAGATGCGGCTTGACCGCGCTCTCCCCCTTTTCGGCCCGGCGGGTCTTGCTGCTCAGGAGGCCGAGCACGCGATCACTGTCCCGCACCGACGAGACCTCCGGATTGGTCACCACGATCGCCTCGTCCGCGAAATACATGGCGAGATGCGCGCCCCACTCGATGCCGGCCGGGCTGTCGCAGAGGATGTATTCGAACTGACTGCCGAGTTCGTCCAGGACCTTTTCCACACCCTCCTTGGTCAGGGCATCCTTGTCGCGCGTCTGCGAGGCGGCGAGGATGGACAGGTTATCGAGACGCCGGTCCTTGATGAGCGCCTGGTTGAGGCGCGCCTCGCCCTGGATGACGTTGATGAGGTCGAAGACGACCCGGCGCTCGCATCCCATGATCACATCGAGATTGCGCAGACCCACGTCGAAGTCGATGACGACGGTCTTGTGCCCGCGCATTGCCAGACCGGCGCCTATCGCTGCCGCCGACGTGGTCTTCCCGACCCCTCCTTTGCCAGAACCAACAACAATTATCTTTGCCACGCGATTCCCCTGTCCTGATGCGGTTACTTGAGCGGCTCGACGCGAAGTGCATCGTTCTCGAGAAATACTTGCACGCGTTGCTTCGCCACGGCGGCGCCGAGATCCTCGCTCGTCTTGTAAAGGCCGGCAATGGCGATCAGCTCCGCCTCGAGGCTTTGACAGAAGATACGCGCCTCCCTGTCGCCATGGACCCCTGCCAGGGCCCTGCCGCGCAGGCTGCCATAGACATGGACATTGCCATGGGCGATGAGTTCGGCGCCCGAGCTGACCGAGGCGACGACGACCAGATCGCCCTGCTCGGCGACGATGCGCTGGCCGGAACGCACGGGCGTCGTGACGAGGACGGCCGCCGGGCCGGGCTCAAGCGGCTGCGGGGCGGCCGCAACCGGCCGGGCCTTGCGCTCCAGGGGCGAGTCGTGCCCGGCGCGAAGCGTCGTGAGACCGGCCTCGGAAGCTCCCGCCTTCTGCTTGCCCGTGGCTTTCTGGACGGCAATCGGCGAGATGCTGCGATGGCGGAGGTTGCGCAGCAGTTCGGCGAAATCCTCCCTGGCGTCGAGGCCTTTGGCGCGGGCAATGTCCAGAATGACGGGGGCCTCGGCGAAGAAACCCGGAGATTGCTGAAGCAGCGCGTCAAGCGCGGCGTAAAAGGCAGCGTCCGGCGCACCCGTCACCGGCAGCACGACGGCAGTGAGGAATCTGCCGCGCACCTGAAGTGGTTTGACCGCAGTGACCAGAGTCACTGCGTGATCCTCTGCATTCGACGACCGCACTACCCGTACCTGCCTACCGCTCCGACACCCTGTAGGGATGTTCTTTGGCGGGAGCTTACCCTGCTTCCCGGGGGTCCGCCAACCCCAGATCGAATTTCTGTCTCACCTGCTCCAGCGGAAAATCCTTCACCAGCGCGGGAAGAGGCGCTCCTTTCGGCCGGCACCGCTTCGCGCCGTAAACCCTGGCCCGCCGCCGAGTGCAGGCAGCCGGGACCGATCACCCGGCCGGGAATGCCGGCGGGAATCACCGATTCCGAAACAGGCGCCGGTCTCCCGGGCCGGGTCACGGGAACGCCTGCTCCTCCCGGAGGCGCTGCGCCGAAATCCCGCTATCGCCCGGCGCAACAGACACTGCCTTCGCTATGGCATGACAGGGGACGCCCGGGGCGAGCGCGAGCGCCTCGGCGGCACGGCGCGTGATCCGGGCCAGGAGCTGATCCTCGCCGGCGCTGAGCTGGACGAGCATGCCCGGGCCCGAACCCTCGCGAAGCGCGACGACGCGGGCGGGCAGGATGTTGAGCGCCGACAGCCCGTCCGGCCGGGCGCGCGAGATCAGGATGTCCTGCGCCTCGATGCGCAGGCGCACCTGGCGGCCCTCCCCGACGGGAAGGCGCGGCAGGAACAGCGTCCCTCCCGAGACGGCGATCTCGGTCAGCCCGTCCGCGTGGTGGCGCAGGACATGCCCGCGCAGGAATGCGCCGTCTTCGCGGACGCCGAGCGAGGGCGCGACATCGGGATCGGACATGATCCCGGCCGCCGGACCCGCCCGAACGACACGGCCCTCGTGCAGCGCGACGACGGTGGTCGCGAGGCGTACCACCTCGGCCACGGAATGGCTGACATAGACGACCGGGATGTCCGCCTCATCGCGGATGCGCTCGAGATAAGGCAGGATCTCGGCCTTGCGGACCTCGTCGAGGGATGCCAGCGGCTCATCCATCAGGAGCAGGCGCGGCGCCGACAGGAGTGCCCGTCCGATGGCAACCCGCTGTTTCTCGCCTCCCGAAAGCGCGGACGGCCGGCGTTCGAGAAGGGTGCCCAGTCCGAGAAGATCGACGATCCGCTCGAGTTCGGCCGGGCTTTTCGGCGCCTTCGCGAACCAGCGCCCGTAGAGCAGGTTCTGCCGGACGCTGAGGTGGGGGAAGAGCCGCCCTTCCTGAAACACGTAGCCCACCCGCCGAAGATGGGGGGGGAGCCATTGCCCGCGTTCGGTGTCGACGAGGGGGGTCCCGTCGACGACGACGCGCCCCGCTTGCGGTCGCAGGAGCCCGGCCACGGCGTTGACGATCGTGGTCTTGCCGGAACCCGAACGCCCGAAGAGCGCGGTCACCCCCATCGGGGCCGTGAATGCCACGTCGAGGGCGAAGCCCGCAAAAGCGTGGCGGAGGACGATGTCGACCGTCATGTCCCTCCGACCCTCTTCGCGACACGGGTGGCCACATACTCGGACACGACGAGCGCCGACATCGCTACAATGATGGATACCAGCACGAGGCGGAAGGCCGAAGGCTCGCCCCCCGGCACCTGGAGAAAGGTATAGATGGCCGACGGCAGCGTCTGCGTCTGACCGGGAATGTTGGAGACGAAGGTGATCGTCGCGCCGAACTCCCCCATGGCCTTGGCGAAGGCGAGGATGGACCCGACGATGATGCCCGGCAGGATCAGCGGCAGGGTGACGGTCGCGAAGACCCAGGCGCGCGAGGCGCCAAGCGTGGCGCCGGCCTGCTCCAGCTTCGTGTCCACTGCCTCGATCGACAGCCGGATCGCGCGGACCATCAGCGGGAAGGCCATGACCCCGGCGGCCAGCGCCGCCCCGGTCCAGCGAAACGCGAAGACGATCCCGATCTCCTGCAGGATGCTGCCGATGGGGCCGCGCGTGCCGAAGGTCAGCAACAGCAGGTATCCGGTTGCGACCGGCGGCAGGATCAGCGGCAGATGCACGATCCCGTTCAGCATTTGCCTGCCCGGAAAGCGCCACCGCGCCAGCGCATAGGCGACGAGGATGCCAAGGGGCAGGCTCACCAACGTTGCCCAGAAGGAAACCTGGACCGAGAGCGCGACTGCCTGCCATTCCTCAGGGCTCAGCCAGTTCAATCCGGCGACCTACTGCTTGGCGCGTACCGTGAAGCCTTGCCGCTCGAATGCCGCGCGCGCCGTCTCGCTGCGCAGAAACTCCATGAACTCCGCGTTGAGCGGGCTGTCGCTCGCCGCAATGGAAGCGGCCGGATAGATGATCGGCGGGTGCGTGTCCGCGGGAAACGTGCCGACCACCGTCACATCGTCGCCCGCCACCGCGTCGGTGGCATAGACGATCCCCATCGGCGCCTCTCCGGTGGAGACGAACGCCAGGGCAGCGCGGACGTTGTCAGCCTGAGCGACCCTGGGCTCGACCTCCTCCCAGATCCCGAGGCTTTCGAGCGAAGCCTTGCCGTAGATGCCGGCCGGCACGGCATCGACGAGCGCCATGGCCAGGCGGCTCTCGCCCAGCATGCCGGCGAGGTCGAAGCCCGGCGCGATCTCGACCGGCTCGGCCTCCATCCCGTGCGCGATCAGCACGATCGAGTTGCCGAGAAGATCGAAGCGGCTCTCCGGATCGATCAGCCCGTCTGCCTCGAGCCTGTCCATCCAGTCGATATTGGCCGAGATGAAGACATCCGCTGGCGCGCCCTGCTGTATCTGACGGGCAAGCTCCGAACTGCCGGCGAGCGAGACCGTCGCCGTGTGCCCGGCCTGCTCGGCCCATTCCGCGGCGATCTCGTCCATCGCGTTCTTCATGCTCGCCGCGGCAAAGACGGTAACGTCGCCGGCGCTGGCCCCCGTGGAGAAGATCGCCGACGCGCCGAGGAGGAGGCCAGTCACGATATTCGGAAGGTGACGGCAGGCGGACAAAAACAGCATTTGCGCGGGACTCTCTGCTTCACGATGTGTTCAGCGGGGAACATCGCCTGAGGCTCATGATCGACGCAAGCCCTGTTTTCCGCCGGGAATATCCCGAAGCATGGATTGAAGCCGGGCGAGATGCTGCCCGGCAGCGGCCCGCGCCCCCGACTCGAGATTGCGATACTCCAGGAGGACCGCCTTTCCGGCCTCAGTGAGGGTCGCGCCGCCGCCGCGGGCGCCGCCCCGGACGCTATGCACCAACGGCTCCCGGAACATCCCGTTCAGCGTCTCGACGAGCATCCAGGCGCGCTTGTAGCTCATGCTCATCTCCCGCCCGGCGGCGGCGATCGAGCCGGTCCTTTCGATGCGTTCGAGCAGTTCGGCCTTGCCGGGCCCCATCATCTCTTCCGGACCAAAGATGATGCGGATGCGAAGTCTGGGCTGGTCTGACGCGTCGCACATGCGGCGACAATGGCTCGCGGGGCCAGACCGCTGCAAGTTGAAACTTGAAGCCGGAACCGGGCCGCGAAAACAGGCTGCTACCGTGTTGCAACGTCGCCCGGCCTCCAGGAGACAGGGCGCCTGATAAGGTCCGGCGGCTACTACGCCGGCCTCCGGGATCTGCATGGACATCACCCCCAGCCCGCGCGCGGCGGGCGGTCAAGCCGCGATAGACGGTCTCCTCGCCGGCGCGGCCGATCATCCTCCTCTCGGCTTCCGGGCACTCGAAGCTCATCAAGGCCACGTGTTGTCCAGCAATACGCGCCATGCGCTCGCCATGGCCTGGAGCGCGGGGCGACGGCAGAAAGATCAAGCTCGACGCTCTCTCCGCAGTCCGCTTCGTCCGGCGCTCGGCCTGGTGCAGCGGATCAGATCTTCTTCGGCTTCTTCAAGTTCAGGGGCGCGCTGAGCGGCTACTGCAGTAGCGGGCGGCAGCATGGAGGCCGCTGAAATGCCTTCGGGCACGTTTGGCGAGCTCCTCGATCCGGTCCTTCACGAATGCCTGCGCCACTTGCCAACCCTGTGCTCGCGCACTTCAAGCCGCGCGGCGATCTCCGTGCCTGGATGTCCTTCCGCACCGAGCAAGATCGTACGGCATCGGTCCGGAAGCAACCGCTGCCTCGTGCGGCCGCAACCGCGCTTCGGGAAAGCCCCGCTCCTCGCTGCTCAACACGCTTTCATCTGCTTCATCTGCAAATCCGGCCTGCCATCGCATCGCCGGAAACTGCTTTGGAAAATGATACGGGTTACAGTTCCGGGTGGCCAAGGGAGCTTTATTGCGCGATTGTTGCGACGCGCCGACCGATGCACCGAAGCCGCGCCTGGCCCTGATTGCCCGTTGCAGCCCTCCACCGCTCCCCCTATAGAGACCGCGAGCACCCGTAGCTCAGCTGGATAGAGCGCTGCCCTCCGAAGGCAGAGGTCACAGGTTCGAATCCTGTCGGGTGCGCCATCTCGCATCTTTCACTGCAAAACCGACCTGAAGCCTTGAAGGGGGAAGGCAAGATCAGGTGTTCGAGACCCCTGATTCCGGCAGTAGGGCGAAGGGGCTGGCACCGGAAACCCACAGAATCACATGGCGCGGGATTGAGAGCGGGATCACCTTCGCGCCGGAAAGGCTCGGCATGTCCGATCACATCGAGTTGCACACGGCGGTCACCCGCTGCGACCGGCGCCCGGACATCTTCCCCATTGCCGCCGGCCCGCCGCGATCCGCCGTCCGCGTGAGCGTTAACAGGTGGGCAGGTTTCTATCCCCGTTCGAAATCAAGGACATGGATGGGGCTTCCCGCGCGGGCGCTTCCTGCCACGGTCCCGGCAGAGGCGGTTTCCCGCGCCCTTCCGCACCCGCGCCGGCCCCGGCTGCCCTCCGGCCGGTCCCGCTACTTCCAGCTGAATGGCTCTCACCGATCCCTGCCTCCGCCCTCTCTCGCCGTCCTGCTCATGGCGGCGACGGCCCGGTCGCGCCATCCCCTTTCGGGCGTCCTTCGACCTGGGGTTCCGAGGCGAAGCGTGCCGTCAGCGCAGCAGGAGGAGGAAGGGCCAGTCCGGCGCAAGGTCGGCGGTTTCCGCCATCTCCACCCTGCCGCCCCGCACCGCGTCGGTCCACGACCCGGCGAGCCCCTCCGCGGGCCCGATCCGCACCGGCCGCCCGCGTAGCGGGACCGCGACCAGCAACTCCCGCCCGTCGCCGGCCCGGAGGAAGGCAAAGGCCGCCCGCTCCTCCTGCGGCAGCGGCCGGTAGGCGCCATCGACGAAGAGCCCCGGATGGCGACGGCGAAGGTCGAGGAGCGAAGCCGTCAGCCGCAGCTTCGTCGCCCCCGCGTCATCCTCGGCAAGCGGCGGCGTTGCCTCCGCCAGCAGCCGGCGGCGCAATCCCCAATCCACCGGCCGGCGGTTGTCGGGATCGACCAGCGACCGGTCCCAGAGCTCGGTCCCCTGATAGATGTCGGGCACCCCCGGCCAGGTGAGTTGCAGGATGGTCTGGGCGAGCGCCGAGATCCGCGCCGCCATCTCGATTCCGGCGACATGGTCCGCGACCGCCTGCCGCAGCGGCGCGCCCGCCTCCGATTCCAGAAGCGCCTCGGCATAGGCGCGCACCGGCTCCTCATAGTCGTCGTCCGGCGCCTCCCAGCGGGTGTGCCGCTTTGCCTCCCGCATCGCCTTCTCGAGATATTGCGTCAGCCGCGCCGCATCGATCGGCCACGCGCCCGTCAGCGTCTGCTGGATCAGCCATTCATCGAGCGCGTCGGGCGCGGTTCCCGAGGTCCGGAGCGGCTGCGCCGCCGCCGACCAGCGCCGGCTGGTCTCGATCCACGCCGCCGGATCATGGGAAAGGATGTTGATCCGGGCACGGGTCTCGGGCCCGCGTTTGGTGTCGTGCGTGGCGAGCGGGATGAGACTCCGGTCGCCGCGCGCGATCCGTGCCTCGATGGCGCGGTGGGCCTCGCCGGGCGTCGCGGCGGGCATTTCCGGCTCGCCTCCGACCTCGTTCACGGAGGCGAGCGCGACCGAACGGTAGAGCTCGGTATCCTCGAGGCCCTTCGCCATCGCCGGTCCGCTGAGCTGCTGGAACCGGGTGATGAAATCCCGCGCCGCCGCACTGTCGCCGAGCGCCTCGAAGAGAAGCTGGGCGCGACCGGCCGCTTCATCGCCTTCGAGTTCGAGCACGCGGGTGAGCGCCTCGCGCCAATGGGCGGTGTCGTCGGCGCTCCAGCCGTCGCTCGCGTAGGAGCGATAGACCGGGAAATGCACGAGGAGCGAGCGGATCGTGGTCCTGAGCCCGTCCGTGTCGAGACCGGTCCCGAGCTTCGCCGCGAGAGAAACAAGCCCCGCGACCTCGGGCGCAAAGCTCTCGTCGAGAACCTGGCGCTTGGCGGCGGCAAGCCGGGCGTGGAAGTCCCGCCCGAGTGCGCCGATGGCGACGAGATGGCCGTCGAGCGCGGCATAACCCTCGGCATCGACGAAGAGGCGGTTGATCTCGTTCAGCCGCTCGTAGCCGGTGGTGCCGTCGGCCGGCCAGTCCGGCAGGACCTCGTGGGCGCCGAGGATCTTCTCGACGAAGATCGGCACGTCGGGGCCCACCGCCTCGCGCAGGGCGCGGCAGTAGCCGGCAGGATCGGCGAGCCCGTCGATATGGTCGATCCGGAGCCCGTCGACATCGCCCTTCTGCACGAGGTCGAGCGCGAGGCGATGGGTGCGTTCGAACACCCACGGGTCCTCGGCCCGGACGCCGATCAGTTCGGTGATGTTGAAGAAGCGCCGGTGGTTCAGGGTCTCCGCCGCCGTGCGCCAGTCGGCGAGACGCCAGCGCTGGTCGGCGAGAACCGCCGCGACATCGGCGGCTTCGAGCGCCCGGTCGAGGGCCGCCGCTTCCTCGCCTTCGAGCCGCGCGAGCGCGCGGGAGGCAGCGGCGAAGGCATCCGGCACCGGATTCTCCTCGAGCGCGCGCCAGCGTTCGGCAAGCGCCGCATCGAGCCCCGCCGTCTCGACGAGATCCGCGGTGGTGCGCGGCCGCAGCGCGAAGGCGTTGTCGTGATAGACCGCCATCACGAGCCCGTCCGGATCGCGTTCGAGCGCGATCTCACCCGCCACTTCCTCGACCGGACCGCCAAGGAACGGCATCGCGATCGGCTCGGCGCTCCAGTCGATGTCGAAAATCCGCGCGGCCTCCGAGCGCGGTCCGAGGCAGAGCGCCTCCTGCAGCAGCCGGTTGCCCCGCGCGATCGCCATGTGGTTCGGCACGATGTCGATGATGAGCCCCATCCCGGCGCGGTGGAGCGTATCGACGAGGGAGGCGAACGCGGCTTCGGTGCCAAGCTCGGGATTGAGCCGGGTCGGGTCGATCACGTCGTAGCCATGCATCGATCCCGGCCGTGCCGCGAAGACCGGCGAGGCATAGAGGTGGCTGATGCCGAGTTCCGCGAGATAGGGGACGAGGGCTTCCGCATCCGCAAAGGTGAAACCCGCGTGGAACTGGAGCCGGTAGGTGGCGCGCAACGGGGTCATGGGGCGTCGCTCCAGAACGCGAGGGACCATGGGCCGAACCGGGCGGCGCCGCCTTCGACACGGACCTCACCGAGCGAAAACGCAGGCCGGGCGTCGATGCCGTCGAACCGCGCGGCCTCTCCCGACGGGTTCGCCGCAAGCCGGAGCGTCCCGCCTTCGAACTCCCAGGTGACGAGCACCGCGCCGCCGTCGCGGGCGCAGGCGGTCCCGCGGTGAGCGGAAGCGGTGAGCGGCCAGACCAGCCGGCGACGGAGCGCGGCAAGATCGCGGAACCTCGCGAGCGCGCGGATACGCTCCTCCGAACCGAGTTCGTCCCACGGCAGCCGCGCTTTCGCGACGGTACTCTCCGCGAGCGCGTCCGGCAGATCCTCGACGCTGCCCTCGTGATCGGCGAAGAATCCCGCGAACTCGCGTTCCCGGCCCTGTCGCACCGCGTCGGCGAGTTCGCCCTCGAAATCGGCGAAGAACGGGAACGGCGTCGTCACCCCCGCTTCCTCGCCCATGAAGAACATCGGGATCTGCGGGCTGAGCATGACGATGCCATGGACGACCGCGAGTTCCTGCGGCGACACCGTCGCGGCGATCCGGTCGCCGAACGGGCGGTTGCCGATCTGGTCATGGTTCTGGATGAAGGTGACGAAGGCGTCGGGCGGCAGATCGGCGGAGGGTTCCCCGCGCGGGGCGCCTTCGCGATGCGGGCTCGGCTCGCCCTGGTAGGCGAAACCCTCGGTGAGGCAGCGCAGGAGCGCGCCCGCCGGATCGTCCGCGTAATCCTCGTAATAGCCCGAGGTCTGGCCGGTGGTGATGACATGGAGCGCATGGTGGATGTCATCGTCCCACTGGGCGGTGAAGTGACGCGGGCGGCCGCCCGCCCGTTCGAGCCAGCGCGCGGCATTGTCGTCATTCTCGAGCACGAGCCAGGCATCGGGCTTCACCGCCCGGCAGGCGCGCGCAAGCTCGGCAAGGAGTTCGTCACCGCCCTCGGCCGGGAAGGCGTGGACGGCATCGAACCGCAGCCCGTCGAAATCATAGTCACGAAGCCACATCGCCGCGTTCTCGTTGAAGAAGGCGCGCACGATCGGGTTGGCAAGGTCGATGGCAGCACCCCAGGGGGTCTTCGTCTTCTCGGTGAAGAAGGCTCCGGCATAATGCGGCAGGTAGTTCCCCGACGGCCCGAAATGGTTGTAGACCACGTCGAGCATGACCCCGAGGCCGAGATCGTGCGCGGCATCGACGAGGGCGCGGAGATCCTCCGGCGTTCCGTAGCTCTCGTCGGGCGCGAAGGGCAGCACGCCGTCGTAGCCCCAGTTCCAGCGTCCGGGGAAATCGTTGACCGGCAGGAGTTCGATCGCGGTATAGCCCGCCTCGACGAAATGCGGGAGCTTGTCCGCGAGCGCGCGGAAACTGCCCTCGGGCGTCGCGGTGCCGACATGCACCTCGCAGAGGATCGTCTCGTGCCACGGCCGCACCGGTGCCGCCCGCGCTGGCCCGAGCGGATCGAGCCTGAGCCGGCTCCAGCCATCGACATCACCCGTCTGGCCGCGCGACGCCGGATCGGGCACGTCGAGCCCGTCCGCGCGAAACTTGTAGAGCTGGCCGGGCGCGGCCGGGACGGCGGCGGAGAAGAAGCCGTCGCCATCCCGTTCCATCCGCAACGGTTCGGCATCGGGACGCAGCAGCGCGACCTCGCGCGAAGTGGGCGCCCAGAGGCGGAAGCGGACGGCATCGCCGTCGCGGACGGGTCCGTGGCGGGTATCGGTCACTGCGGGCTCTCCATGAGCAGGATCGAGCGGGCGGCGACGGAGAGGGTCTCTCCCGCTCCGACCTTCTCGCCCTCCTTCTTCTCGCCCTCCTTGTCGGCGGCGGTGTCGAGGAGCACGGTCCACCGGTTGCGGCTGCGTTCGCCGTTCGGCAGGACGAAGTCCACGTCGTTATGCGCGGCGTTCAGCATGATCATCACGGAGGCATGTTCCGGATTGGTCGGCGCGAGCCACACGGTCAGGCACTTGACGTGCGGCTGGTCCCATTCCTCCTGGGTCATCGGCGCGCCGCTGGCCGAATACCAGCTGATGTCGGGCTGGCCCTTCTTGGTGCGTACGCCGGTGACGAACTCCGGCCGGGCGATGGCGCTGTGCCTGGTGCGCAGCTGGACGAGCTTGCGCACGAAATCCCGCAGCCCCCGGTCCGGCCGGCTCCAGTC
>CAYMOD010000023.1:0-15672 GCA_964391945.1 uncultured Rhodobacterales bacterium
CGAGGTGGCGGGCGTCATGGCGCACGAGCTCGCGCATGTGAAGAACCGCGACACCCTGATCATGACGGTGGCCGCGACCGTCGCGGGTGCGATCGCGATGCTGGCGCAGTTCGGCTTCTTCTTCGGCGGACGCGATGACCGCAACAACCCGCTCGGCATCGTCGGCGTGCTGCTGGCGGTGCTGGTGGCGCCGCTCGCCGCCGCGATGATCCAGATGCTGATCAGCCGGACGCGGGAATATTCCGCCGACCGGATGGGAGCAGAAATCGCGCGCGATCCCCTCGGCCTCGCGAGCGCGCTCCGCAAGATCTCGGGTGTCGCCCGCCGGATCGAGATGCCGAGCGCGGAGCGCAATCCGGCCTCGGCGCATCTCTTCATCATCAATCCGCTTTCGGGCGCGCGGATGGACAACCTCTTCTCCACGCACCCGAACCCCGAGAACCGCATCCGCGCGCTGGAAGCGATGGCCGCCGAGATGCCGGGCCGGCGGCTGCGGGAGACGACGATCCCGCGCACCGGCCGGCCGACGCGGTGAGAGCCATGGTGATACGGGCTCTGCCTGTCCCGTCCGGCGCGACACCCCGCCCTCTCCGGTCACGCCGAAGGCGTGCCTCCGGCACAGCACGGGCGCATCGCGGCCCAGGCCCTTTCCACGCCCCCACGGCCCGGGCAGCATGAGACCGCGCCGCACCGACCGCCGGACCGAACCGCGCCCGGCCGGGCCGCCGGGCCTCGCCGCGCGCCGGGCAGCGGCGGAACTCGTCGAAGGCGTGCTCCGGCGCCACCGGCGGCTCTCCGAACAGGCGGGCGAGGAGGGTCCGCTCGTCCGCCTCGCGCCTGCGGACCGGGCGCGCGCGCAGGCGCTCGCGGCGACGGTGCTCCGGCATCTGCCGGCGATCGACCGCGTGCTCGAGGGCTTCCTGCGCAAGCGCCCGCCCGGCCGGGCGCTGACCGCGCTCCGGCTCGCCGCCGCGGAAATGCTGGTCGAGGGCGTGGCCGCGCACGCAGCGGCGGATGCGGCGGTGACGCTCACCCGGGGACATCCGAAGACAAGGCACCTCGTGCCGCTCGTCAACGCCGTGGTGCGGCGGCTCGCGGCCGAAGGGCCGGCGCGCTGGGCGGAAGTGTCGCCGCGCCGTCTGCCGCCCTGGATCGAAGCCGCGGTCGCGACGGTATGGGGGCAGGCGGCGGCGGACACGATCGCACAGGTGCACGGCGGACGTCCGCCCGTCGACGTGACGCTGAAGGCACCGCAGGAGGCCGAAGCCTGGGCCGACCGGCTCGGGGCCGACCTCCTGCCGACCGGCAGCCTCCGGCTTTCCCCACGGGTCCAGGTCTCGGCACTGCCGGGCTACGCCGAAGGCGAATGGTGGGTGCAGGACGCGGCCGCTGCCCTGCCGGCGCGGATGCTCGGCGTCCGTCCGGGGGAACGGGTGCTCGATCTCTGCGCCGCGCCGGGCGGCAAGACGCTCCAGTTCGCTGCCTCCGGGGCTTCGGTCACCGCGCTCGATATCTCGGCGGCGCGGCTGGAGCGGCTGCGCGAGAACCTCGCCCGCACCGGCCTCGACGCGGAAATCGTGGTTGCCGACGCGCTCGCCTGGACCCCGGAGCAACCGTTCGACGCGATCCTGATCGATGCCCCCTGTTCGGCGACCGGCACGATCCGGCGCCATCCCGACCTGCCCCACCTGCGCGCCGATGGCAACATCGCCCCGCTGCTGGCGCTGCAGGTGGCACTCCTCGACCGTGGATGGGGATGGCTGCGGCCGGGCGGACGGCTCGTCTACGCCGTCTGCTCGCTCCTGCCGGTCGAGGGCGAGGATCAGGTGGCGGAATTCCTGCGGCGGACCCCCGACGCGCGGCGACTCCGGCCCGATCTGGCCCTGCCCGAAGGCTGGCTCGACAGCGAAGGCGCGCTCCGGACCCGGCCGGACTTCTGGGCGGGCACAGGCGGTGTCGACGGGTTTCACGCCGCGCTGATCATCAAGGCATGACATTTCCGGCAGACGGGGTCTAAGGTTGCCGCCGCTCGCCTCACCCCGGAGTTCTGCGCCCCCTGCCATGATGTCCCTCCGCCTCAACCTCAATGCCCTGGGCGCGCCGGTGGTCCGCCCTCTGCGGACCTTGCGCGGGCGCTTCCGCGTGCGGCGGGGCTGGGCCGGGCCGGTGGCCGCGCCCGTCCGCGAAACCCTCCCCGAGCCCTTCCTCTGGGGCGACAGCGATGTCGGGCGGCGGCTCATGGCGGGCGAATGGCAGGTATTCGGGCAGGTGGTGCCCCTCGGCAAGCGCGGAATCTGGGATCCTGCCCTCCCCGACCCGCGGATGGAGGCGGAGCGTGACACCTTCGGCTGGCTCGACGATCTCGCCGCCCTCGGCACCCGTGGCGCGCGGCGGCTGGCACAGCGATGGACGTTTGAATGGATCGATGCGTTCGGCCGCGGGCACGGCCCCGGCTGGCGGCCGGAACGGGCCGGGCAGCGGATGTTCCACTGGACCGCGCATGCACGGCTCCTGAGCGAAGGTCTGGACGGGGCCGACGCCGCGCGATTCTGGCGTGCGGTGGCCGCGCATGGAAGGGCGCTCGCGAAAAGCTGGCGCGAGGCGGGCGACCTTGTCGGGCAGGTCGAGGCGCTCGCCGGTACGGTTTACGCTTTCACCCTCGTCGGCGACGACGGCGGCAACAAGGCGGCCGACGCCCTCGCCCAACTCGCGGAACAGGCAATCGATCCCGGCGGCGCCACTCCGAGCCGCGCCCCGGAGGACCTCGCCCGGATCGTCATCGCGCTCGTCTGGACCGCGCGGACCCTCGAGACCTTCGGGCACAGCGCCCGTCCCGCGCATCTTCACGCCATCGCCCGCGCAGTGCCGGTGCTCCGTGCGCTCCGGCTCGGCGACGGCTCCACCGCGCGGTTCCACGGCGGCAGCCCGGGCACGCCTGAACGCCTCGACCAGGCGCTCGCCGAGCTGCGGCTCACTGCGCGGGCGAAACCCCGCCTGCCGATGGGCTATGCCCGCCTCGCCGGCGGCCGGGTGCTGGCGGTGATGGACGGGGCACCACCGCCGATGGGGCCGGGCGCGGCCCGGGGCGCGGCCGGAACGCTCGGGTTCGAGATGTCGGCCGGAAGGGTGCCGATCGTCGTCAACATGGGGCCGGGTGCTGCCTTCGGGACGGCGGCCGGCCTCGCCTCACGCGCGACGGCGGCGCATTCGACGGTGGAGATCGCGGACCTGCCGTCCGCGCAGCTCTGCCGGCCGGGACCGGCGGCCCGCGCCCACGGCAGCTGGATCGCGCGCGGCCCGGGCCTCGTCTCGGTCCGGCAGGCGCAGGACGCGACCGGGCAGTGGCTGCTCGCCACCCACGACGGCTATGTCGAGACGCTCGGCCTCCTCCACGAACGCCGGCTGTTCGTGGACGCGCGCGGCTCCGAGTTCCGCGGCGAGGAGATCGTCTACGTCACCGACGCCCGGGCGCAGAAACGGTTCGACGCCATCGCCCGCCGCCGCCGCAACCCGGTGCATCTGGTCGCCCGCTTCCACCTGCATCCGGACGTGGCGGCGGCGGTCGACCCCGTCCGGCAGGTGGTCGAACTCCGCCCGCCCGGCATCGACACCTGGATCTTCCGCACCGGCGGCGGCCGGGTGGAACTGCGGGAATCGCACTATTTCGATCCGAAGGCGGCAGCCCCCCTCCCCTCCCTGCAAATCATGGTCATCGCCGAGGTGATCGAGTATCTGGGCCAGGTCAACTGGTCCTTCACCCGCATCCCCCCGGGCGATCGCGGGCGCTGATCTCCCGCCGGAGGCTCGTCATGAGCGATATCGTCCCCGTCCGTCGCGCCCTCCTCTCGGTCTCGGACAAGTCGGGACTCGTCGATCTCGCCCGCGCCCTTGCCGGACGGGGGATCGAGCTGGTCTCGACCGGCGGCACCGCGCGCGCGCTCCGGGACGCGGGACTTGGCGTGCGCGACGTCGCGGATCTCACCGGCTTCCCCGAGATGCTCGACGGGCGGGTCAAGACCCTGCACCCGGCGGTGCACGGCGGCCTCCTCGGCCTCCGCGACGACGAAAGCCACCGCGCAGCGATGGCGGCGCACGGGATCGCGCCGATCGACCTCCTCATCGTGAACCTCTACCCGTTCGAGGCGACGGTCGCGGCGGGCGCGGCCTATGCGGAATGTGTCGAGAATATCGACATCGGCGGCCCGGCGATGCTCAGGGCGGCGGCAAAGAACCACGCCCATGTCGCGGTCGCGACCGACGTGGAGGACTACGCCCCGCTTCTGGCCGAGCTCGACGCGCATGGCGGCACCACCCGCGCCTTCCGCCAGCGCCTCGCGCTCACCGCCTTCGGCCGGACCGCCGCCTACGACGCCGCCGTCTCGAACTGGCTCGCCGGAGCGGTCGAGGAACCCGCACCCCGGCGGCGGGTGCTCGCGGGCGAATGCGCCGAACGCCTCCGCTACGGCGAGAACCCGCATCAGGCGGCCGCCTTCTACCGTGACGGCTCGACCCGGCCCGGCGTCGCCACCGCCCGCCAGCGCGGCGGCAAGGCGCTCTCCTACAACAACATCAACGACACCGACGCCGCCTTCGAACTGGTAGCCGAGTTTCCGCCGGCGGAGGGACCGGTCTGCGCGATCATCAAACATGCGAACCCATGCGGCGTCGCGCGCGGGGCGACCCTCGCGGAGGCTTACCGCGCCGCCTGGGATTGCGACCGGACCTCGGCCTTCGGCGGCATCGTCGCCGTCAATGTCCCCCTCGACGGCGAGACCGCGGCGGCGATCGCTGATATCTTCACCGAGGTGGTGATCGCCCCCGCCGTCACTCCCGAAGCGGCCGAGGTGTTCGCTGGCAGGAAGAACCTGCGCCTCCTGGAGGCCGGCGGCCTTCCCGATCCGGCCGCGGCGGGGCTTGCGTTCCGGCAGGTCGCAGGCGGCTTCCTCGTGCAGGACCGCGACGCGGGGCGGCTCACGCCCGGGACGCTCCGCGCGGTCACCCGGCGGACACCGACCGAAGCCGAACTGCGCGATCTCCTCTTCGCCTGGACCGTCGCCAAACACGTCAGATCGAACGCCATCGTCTACGCGAAGGACGGCGCCACCGTCGGTATCGGCGCCGGTCAGATGAGCCGGGTCGATTCGACCCGCATCGCCGCCCGCAAGGCAGGCGATATGGCCGCGTCACTTGGCCTCGCCGAGTCGCCCACCCAAGGGTCGGTCGTTGCCTCCGACGCCTTCTTTCCCTTTGCCGACGGGCTCCTTGCCGCCGCCGAAGCCGGGGCGACAGCCGCGATCCAGCCGGGCGGCTCGATGCGCGACGCCGAGGTGATCGCCGCCGCCGACGACGCAGGGCTGGCGATGATCTTCACCGGCCTCCGCCACTTCCGGCACTGACACTTCCGGCATTGACACTTCCGGCATTGGCACTCCCGGCACTGAAGCCCTGCCCCACCTTGCCCCGGGCCGGCGTGGTGATTAGGGTCGCGCGCGTTTCTTCGGAGGTCGCCCGGATGCCGCTCAAGCGGACCCTGCTCATCGCCGCGCTGGTCGTCGCGCTCGATCGCGCCGTGAAGCTCTGGGTGGTCGAGGGGCTCGATCTCCGGCACCGGTTCTTCATCGAGGTCTGGGATCCCTGGTTCAACCTCGCCATGGCCTGGAACCGTGGCGTGAATTTCGGCCTCTTCGATTTCGGAGATGCCGGGCGCTGGGTGCTGATCGGGCTTGCGCTCGCGATTTCGGCGGGCGTGCTCTGGTGGACGCGGCGGGCGCCGGGCCCGTGGGTGCCGCTCGGGGCCGGATTCGTCGTCGGCGGTGCGATCGGCAATGCCTGGGACCGCGTGACCTGGGGCGCGGTCGCGGATTTCATCAACATGAGCTGCTGCGGGATCGACAATCCCTTCGCCTTCAACATCGCCGATATCGCGATCTTCGCCGGCGCCGGGCTCCTGATCCTCTACGGCGATCGCGACGCCCGGCCGAAGTGCCCCCGGACGCGACGGAAGAAGGCGTGACGCCCGCGAGGCCGCGCGGGAAGGCGTCACCGCGAGGCGAGGCGTGAACATGCATCGCCGCGCCGCGAGGCGCGAGCATGCGTCACCGCGCCGCGAGGCGCGAGAAGCGCGTGACGCGCCGGACGGCATCGGCTAGAGCATATTCGGCGAACCGATGTTCGCCGAATATGCTCCATGTCATGGAGCGGTTGCGTTTTCTCGCCGCGAAAGTGGTACTCCATTTTCGCTGAAAACGCTCTAGAGGGGAGCGGCGCGCCCTATGCCGCCACGGAAATGAAGTTGACGGGATTGCCGAAGTGAGTCGTGAGGGAAGGTCCGGACTGCGCGCGCTGATCGCCGGCGCGGTGCTCATGCTGCCGCTCGCGGCCTGCGGTGACGACGGGCTCGCCGGAAGCATGCGGCGATCGGGTATCGTCGGCCAGCCGGACGAGTTCATGATCCTGCCGACGCGCCCGCTCGAAATGCCATCCGATCTCTCGGCGCTGCCGCCGCCGGCACCGGGGACGACCAACCGCGTCGATCGCCAGCCGCGCACCGAAACCATCGCCACCCTCACCGGCCATCCGCCGACCGCGGCCCCGGGCGCCCCGGCGCTGGTCGCCGCCGCCGGACCGGTCACGCCCGGCATCCGCGCGGCGCTCGCGGCCGAGGACGACACCTATGTCCGCGAGAACCAGCCGCGGGTCCTCGAACGCTGGTTCGGCGGCGATCGCAACCGGCAGATCTACGAGAGCATGGCTCTCGACGCAGAGGCCGAGTACAACCGGCTCCGCGCGGCCGGCCTCCGGGTGCCGGCGGCACCGCCCCGAACGGAATGAGCGGCGCGAAGCCGCGCAGGCCCAGGGCAGGCCCGTCGATGCTCCGGTAACGCCGGCTCCCGCTTCCTGCGGGTTCTTGCCGGCCGTTCAGTCGTTCCCAAAAACCCGTACAGCCTGGAGCGCCTCTCGATTGTATCGGACCGGGCGCTCCCTCTGCTGACTGGTCATGATTTCCGGGTCAGCAGGTGGAGCCACCTGTTTCGAAACCGCCCTGGCCTTCCGCCTTCTCCGCCCGTTTCACCGCGTCCCAGAGCATGTCCATCTCCGCGAGCGTCGATTCCTCCGGTCGCCGCCCCTCGGTCCGGAGCGAAGCTTCGACGCTCCCGAAACGGCGCACGAACTTGGCGTTCGCCGCCCGGAGCGCCGCCTCCGGATCGATGTCGAGATGCCGGGCGAGATTGGCGATGACGAAGAGGAGGTCGCCGAACTCCTCGAAGACCCGCACGCGGTCGCCCCTGGCCTCGCGGAGCTCGGTTGCCTCCTCGACGATCTTGTCGAGCACCTGTCCCGCATCCGGCCAGTCGAACCCGACCCGCGCCGCCCGGTTCTGGAGCTTCACCGCCCGCGTCAGCGCCGGCAGGCCCGAGGCGACGCCGTCGAGCGCGCTCGCCGGCGCACCGTCCTGGACACGCGCCCGCGCGCCCCGTTCGCGCGCCTTCACCGCCTCCCAGTCGCGCACCTGATCCGCGGCAGTCTTGTCCCGGCTTTCGTCCCCGAAGACATGCGGGTGGCGCGCCACCATCTTGTCGCCGATCGTCCGCACCACGTCCACGAAGCCGAAATGCCCTGCCTCTTCCGCCATCTGCGCATGGTAGACGACCTGGAACAGCAGATCGCCGAGTTCGCCGGGCAGTTCGTCCATCGCGCTCCGCTCGATCGAGTCGGCGACCTCGTAGGCTTCCTCGATCGTGTAAGGCGCGATCGTGGCGAAATCCTGCTCGATGTCCCAAGGGCAGCCGGTTTCGGGATCGCGCAACCGCCGCATGATTTCGAGGAGCCGCGCAACGCCCGCTTCGGGATCGTGGACGAGCGCATCGGAGGCGGGTCTGGCAAGCGGCCTGCTCATGGCAGCGACTCTAGAGCGTTTTCAGCGAAAGTGGATACCACTTTCGCGGCTCGAAAACACAACCCCTCCCTGCCGCGGCTTCGGGGAGCCTCAAGCCAGCCGGAACCGCATCCCCGCAACCGGCGCCCCCGCAACCGTCACCGCGCCTGTCTCGACAAGCGCGACCAGATGCGCGAGCACGCTCCGCCTCGCGGCCATCTTCAGCCTTGGATTGAGCCCGGCGTAGACCATCGCGACGATTCCCTCCACCGTGAGCGGTCCCCGCCCGAGCGCCGCGAGGATCTGCGCCGTCCGCTCCTGCCGGTGCGCCGCCTGCCATGCGATCACCGCACCCGGATCCCGCACCGGTGCGCCGTGGCCGGGCAGGAACAGGCCCTCCGGCCGTGCCGCCAGCCGGTCGAGCGATGCCATGAACGCCTCGAGATCCCCTTCGGGTGGCGAGATCACCGTCGTCGACCAGCCCATCAGCACGTCGCCCGAGAAGAGCACCCCCGCTTCCTCCCAGGCAAAGGCGAGATGATCGCCGAGATGCCCCGGCGTCGCGACCGCGCGGAGTCGCCAGTCCCCGCCCTCGACCACCGCGCCGTCGCCGATCACCCGGTCGGGCCGGAAGCCGCGGTCTACGCCCTCGCCGCCGTCGAACACGCCCGCCGCTGCCCATTCCGCTGCGAGCGGCCGCACCGCTATCCCTGGTGTTCCGTGGGCAAGCACCGGCGCTCCCGCCCCGGCCGCGAATCGCGCCGCGCCCGCCGAATGGTCGCGGTGTGCATGCGTGACCAGCACCGCCGCCACCCGTTCCCCCGGACCAAGTGCCCGCATCAATGCCGCGAGATGGGCGGGATCGTCCGGTCCCGGATCGATCACCGCCACCCGGCCTTCGCCGAGGATGTAGCTGCGGGTGCCGGTGAAGGTCATCGGCCCCGGATTGGGCGCGGTCACGGCCCGTACGCCCGGTGCTACATGCTCCACCACCCCCGGCACCGTGGCGTGATCGCGCCCGAACGGCCATTCCGCCATCGCTTGCACCCTGCGGTCTGCGTCGATTAACTCGCCCAATGAGCGCGCGACAGAACCGGAACCTGCGGAACCTCATGCCCCGCGGCCTCTTCAGCCGCGCCATCCTCATCCTACTGATCCCGGTCGTGGTGCTGCAACTCGTGGTCGGCGCCGTCTTCTTCGAGCGCCACTATCAACGCGTCACCGCCCAGATGACCCGGAGCGTCGCGCAGGAACTCCTGCGCATCCTCGACCTGATCGAGGGGATCGAGCCGCCCGAGATCGCGCGCCGCCTCGCGGCGATCGAGCATCCGCTCACCTACGAACTCACCCTCCTCCCCGGCGCCACTCTCGCGCCCGGCACGATGCGGACGCGGTTCGATTTCACCGGCGCGACCGTGGTCTCGACGCTTCAGAGCGAATTCGACCGGCCGCTCCGCATCGATCTGGTCTCGATGCCGCGCACCGTCCGCGTCGAGGTCGCGGTCGATCGCGGCGTCCTGCGCGCCGACGTGCCGCGGGCGCGGATGACAGTGCCGAATCCGCACCAGCTCCTTGTCCTCATGGTCATCGCCGGGGTGATCCTCACCACGATCGCCGCCCTCTTCCTGCGCAACCAGGTCCGTCCGATCCGCCGCCTCGCCGAGGCCGCGGAAGCCTTCGGCAAGGGCCGCTCCTTTCCCTTCCGCCCCACCGGCGCCGAGGAGGTCCGCCGCGCCGGCAGCGCCTTCCTCTCGATGCGCGCCCGCATCGAGCGCCAGATCGAGCAGCGAACCAGCATGCTTTCCGGCGTCTCCCACGACCTGCGCACGCCGCTCACCCGCATGAAACTCACCCTCGCGATGATGGACGAGGATGAGGATGTCGAGGCGCTGCGCCGCGATGTCGACGAGATGGACGCGATGCTCTCGGACTTCCTCGCCTTTGCCCGCGGCGCCGCGACCGACGATCCCGTCGAGGTCGATCCGGCTTCCCTCGCCGAGACGGTGGTGGAAGACGCCCGCCGCGGCGGCGCCGAGATCGAACTCGCCATCCAGAACGAAAGCCACACGGCCACGGCCCCGCCCCTCGTCCTGCTCCGGTCCGGCGCCGTCGCGCGCGCCCTCCACAACCTCGTCGACAACGCCGCCCGCTACGGCAGCCGGGTGCGGCTCACGCTCCGCATCCTGCCGAAGACCCTCGACTTCATCGTCGAGGACGACGGCCCGGGCATCCCGGCTTCCGAACGCGCCCGGGCGTTCCAGCCCTTCTCCCGGCTCGACGCCGCGCGCAACCTCGACCGCGGCGGCAGCGTCGGCCTCGGCCTCACCATTGCGCTCGACATCGCCCGCGTCCATGGTGGGGCCCTCGAACTCGGCGAAAGCGCCGATCTCGGCGGTCTGCGTGCGACGCTGCGCCTGCCGCGCTGAAGCGGTTTCCTCCTGAGGCCTGTAGCAGCGGGTTCTCGCTTGTATTCTTCGCCGTCTTGCACCATTTAAACGCTGCGAAGCTCCGGCTTCGCTCATTATAATCGCTTTCGGAGTACTCATGGCCAAGGAAGAGCTTCTTGAATTTCCCGGGGTCGTGAAAGAGCTTCTGCCCAACGCGACTTTCCGGGTGGAGCTCGAGAACGGCCATACCATCGTTGCCCATACCGCCGGCAAGATGCGCAAGAACCGCATCCGCGTCCTCGCCGGCGACAAGGTCCAGGTCGAGATGACGCCCTACGACCTGACCAAGGGACGGATCAACTACCGCTTCAAGTGACCGGATCCGCACCGACCGCCGTGGCCGCTGCGGCGGCCGCGTCCGCTGCGGCCCCCGCCCGGCGGCTCGTGCTCGCGTCCGCAAGCCCGCGCCGCCGCGACCTGCTCGCCCAGGTCGGCATCCATCCTGACGTGATTACCGCCACCGACATCGACGAGACACCGCTCCCGCGCGAGCTTCCCCGCGCCTGCGCGGTGCGTCTCGCCCGCGCCAAGGCGGAGGCAGCGTCCGCCGGGCCGGAGGATCTCGTCCTCGCCGCCGATACCGTCGTCGCCGCCGGCCGCCGCATCCTTGGCAAACCCCGGGACGCGGCGGAGGCCGCGGGCTTCCTCCGCCTCCTCTCCGGCCGCCGCCATCGCGTCATCACCGCCATCGCGCTGCGCCGCCCCGATCCCGCTCGCCCCCACCGCATCGTTGAGCGCGCCGTCGAGACCGCCGTCCGTTTCAAGCGGCTCTCCGAAGCCGAGATCACCGCCTATCTCGCGGGCGACGAATGGCGCGGCAAGGCCGGCGGCTACGCGATCCAGGGCCGCGCCGCCGCCTTCATCCCATGGATCGGCGGCTCCTATACCAATGTCGTCGGCCTTCCGGTCGCAGAAACGGTGGCGCTCCTCCAGGGCGCCGGCCACCGCGCCGCCCTGCCATGAAGGGCGCGCTCATCCTCATCGCGCCCCGTCCGCGCGGGGGCACCGCCGCGGCGCTTCTCGTCGACGGTCGGCTCGAGGATCTGCTGATCGACCCTGCCCCGGACGATCCGGCGCCGCGCCCGGGAGCAATCCACCGCGCCGTGCTCGGCCGGCCGATGAAGGGCCTTGGCGGCGCCATCGTCGATCTCGGCGAGGGACGCGCCGGCTTCCTGCGCGAGACCCGCGGCCTCGCGGCCGGCCGCTCCGCCCTCGTCCAGGTCACCGGCTGGGCCGAAGCGCACAAGGCGCCCCCCGTTTCGCGCCGCCTGCTCGTCAAGGGCCGCCTCGCCATCCTCACCCCCGATGCGCCGGGCCGCAACATCGCCCGCGCCGCCCCGCCCGAATCACGCCCGCGCCTCGCCGTCCTCGCGGAGAAGGCGATGGCGGGCGCACCCGATACCCTCGGCCTTATCCTCCGCTCCGCCGCCGCCGACGCGCCCGATGACGAGATCCTCGCCGAGGTTGCCCGCCTGCGCGGGGCGGTGGAGGACCTCGCTGCCACCGGCCCCGCCGCCTGTCTTCTGCCGGCGCCGGGCGCGGCGGAGGAAGCCCGGCGCGACTGGCCCGACCCCGGTTCCGGCGGCATCCTCGACGCGCCTGACGCTTTCGACAGCCACGGCATCTGGGAGATGATCGCCGAACTCCGCGACCCCGCGGTCACCCTCCCCGGCGGCGGCCGGATGTTCGTGGAGCCCACCCGCGCCCTCACCGCGATCGACATCAACACCGGCAGCGACCTCAGCCCGGCCGCCGCCCTCAAGGCCAACCTCGCCGCCGCCCGCGAACTGCCGCGCCAGCTCCGGCTGCGCGGCCTAGGCGGCGCGATCCTCGTCGATTTCGCGCCGCTCGCGAAGGCCGAGCGCAGCCGCGTCACCGATGCCCTGAAAGCGGCGCTCGCCCGCGACGGGATCGAGACCACGATCGCCGGCTGGACCCCGCTCGGCAATCTCGAACTCGTCCGCAAACGCGCCCGCCGCCCCCTCGCGGAGCTTCTTCCCGTCACCGGTACGGGGCACGGATACGCCACCCGACCCTGTTGACGGCGGGGCTTTCCCGCAAGCCGTTTCCTGGCGGAGGCCCTGTTCCGGGGTCAAGTCTCCGGCGCGCTCCCATCCTCCCGGGCCGGAAACGAGCGGTAACCACGGATTGAAGCAGATGGGACAATGCACCACTCAGCCACGGCCGTTGACCAACGGGCAGGTTCATTCGCGGTTCGAATCAGGGACTGGTCTGGTTTTCACGCATGGGCGCCCTTCGCCCATGCCAGACACCCCTCAACCCGCTGTCCGCCCATCGAGAAGCCGCGCCACCAGCCGCGGCAGCGCCGGATCCCCCGGCTCGAGCCGAAGCACACCACTCTCGAACCGCACGCGCCCGGGATACCGCACCGCAGCTTCGGCGCAGCCGGGACGAAGCAGGGCGGCGAAATCCCCGAACTCCGCCCCGATCGTACCGAGGTCGAGGTCGCGGCCGGTGAGCAGCCCGTCGATCGCCCGCGCCCGCACCCGGTCCTCGAGCCCGAGCGCGATCCCCCGCACCACCGCCGCCCCCTCCCGCATCACCCGCCGGCAGTATTCCTCCGTCCCGCCGGCATTGGCGGCAAACCCCTGCGGCAGACGCGAGATCGCGCCGGCGCCAAAGCCGATCAACGCCGCCTCGCCCCGCGGCTCGTAGCCGAGGAAGCCGCGCCGGATCGCGCCCGCCCGCGCTGCCCGGTCGAGCCCACCGCCCGGCCGCGCGAAATGGTCGATCCCGGCCGGCCGGTAGCCTGCGTCCCCGAACGTCCGCGCCGCCGCCTCGAACTGCGCCTGCCGCGCCGCCCGGCCCGGCAGCAGATCCTCCCGGATCATCTGCTGGCGCCGGGCGATCCGCGGCATGTGGATATAGTCCGTCACCGCTACCCGCTCGGGCGCCAGCGCTGCAACGAACCGCGCGGTCCGCGCGACGCTCGCTACCGTCTGCATCGGCAGGCCGTAGACCTGCTCGACCCGGATCGCGCCGATCCCCGCCCTCCGCAGCACTGCCGCCGCCCGCTCGACCGTCGCCGCCGGCTGGCATCGACTGATCGCCGCCTGCACCGCGGGCGCGAGATCCTGCACCCCGATCGCCGCTGCCGTCGCTCCCGCCGCCGCCAGCGCCCCGTATTCCGCCGGTCCCGCGGTCGCGGGATCGACCTCGACAAGGAATTCTCCCACGCCGGCAAGCGGCAATCTTGCCGCGCTCTCCCGCGCGAGCCGCGCGGTCTGCTCCGGGGTGAGGCTCGTCGGCGAGCCGCCGCCCCAGGCCACGCGCACGATCCCCGCCTCCGGCGGCAGCATCCGCACCACCCGCTCCATTTCGCGCAGCAGGGCGGCGAGATAGCGTTCCACCACCTCCGGCCGCCGTATCGCCTGCGTGCGGCTGTGACAGAACCAGCAGACCCGCGCGCAGAACGGGATGTGAAGATAGAGCGCCACGCGCGCGCCCGGCGGCAGCGCGGCGATCCAGGCATCGCGCTGGCCCGCCCCGATTCCGGAATGAAAGCTCGACAGCGGCGGATAGCCGGCGTAGCGGGGAACCGGCCGCGGATCTGCGCCGGTGATGATCGGGGGAGTCGCAGACATGGCCGCAATGCTCCGGCCGCGTGCCGGCAGTTTCCTTGATACGGATCAAGGAGGCGGCTAGGATCACGGCCGTTCATCTGTCAGGAAGTGCCATGCTCCCCATGACGGCGTCCCGGCTCCTGCCGACTCGATGTGCCGATTGCTCGATCCGCTTCCGTGCCGTCTGCGCCGATTGCGGGGAGGACGAGCTTCGGGAACTCGAACGGATCAAGTTCTACCGCACCTACGAACCCGGGGAAACGATTGCCTGGGCGGGCGAGAAGCTCCCGCTGGTCGGCTCGGTGATCGAGGGGGTGGCCATGCTCTCCTCGACGCTCGCGGACGGCAGACGGCAGATGGTGGGACTGCTCTTCCCCTCCGACTTCCTCGGCCGCCCCGGCCGCTCCGGCCTCAGCTACGACGCAGTCGCCGCGACCCGCATCACCTTCTGCATGTTCCAGAAAGCCGCGTTCGAACGCATGATCACCCGCATGCCGCGGATCGAGCGCCGTCTGCTCGAAATGACGCTCGACGAGCTCGACGCCGCCCGTGAATGGATGCTCCTCCTCGGCCGCAAGACCGCGCGCGAGAAGATCGCGACGCTCTTCGTCATCATGGCCCGGCGCGAGGCGACGACGCGGCAGCAGCCCGAAGGCGACGGCCTGCGCTTTCCCCTCTACATCACCCGCGAAGCGATGGCCGATTATCTCGGCCTCACCATCGAGACCGTCAGCCGCCAGATCTCCGGCCTCAGGCGCGAGAGGTTCTTCACGCTCGAAAGCAACCGTACCGTCCACATCCACGACCTCCCCCGCCTGATCGACGAGGCCGGCGACGACGCCGACGGCGGCCTCCCGGGCTGACGCCCGCAGCAGCCGCGGCCCTGCCTCCTCGCCTCGCCGTGGCGCCGCGGACTCGCCACGGATTGGCGCCGGCCTTCCTGGAGGAACCCTCCGCGGCAACGCGCGTTCTCCGCTCGACCCCTCGAAGGCAAGGTTAAGGATCATGCGTCAGGCCGCCATCGGACTTGCAGCCGTCCTCGCACTGGCGACGGGCAGCGCCCTCGCCCAGGAGGGCGACAGCCGCGCAGCGCCCAGGGGCGATTCGCCCGAGGCATCCTCCACCGAATCCGGCACATTCCAGCCGGGAGACACGACCGGAACCGGGGAGACAGTTCCGCCCGGGAGCACGGTGGACGCCGAAGAAGGCTATAATACCGAGGATGACGACGTCGAGACCGACCGGGGCGACAGTTCGATTCTCCCCAACGCCGAAGGCCACCGCGAATCGGAGGCCGAGACGATGGAACTCGACTGCGTGGCCAATCCCGAAGACTGCATCGATCCGCTCGAACAGCCGACCACCGGCCCCACCCTCTCCCGGGACGCCGACCCCGCAACCGTTCAGGGCGAGCACGAGGACCCGGTCATCACCGAACCCGACTAGAACGGTTTCGGAACAGGTGGACCCACCTGCTGGCCTGGAAATCACGACCCGTCAGCAGGATGAGCGCCCGGTCCGAGGCAGCCGGATCGGAAAGCGCTTCGGATGTTCGATCCTGTCATTGGATGGGAGTGAAGACTGCGCCATGGGCGGTCTTTGCACCGGAGCTATCCTGTTCTCATCAGGAGCGGCATCCGGTTCCGCCATCCGTCCCTGTTACATCTGCATGCCGATGGCGCGATAGATCGCGCGGCCCGCGCCCGCCTCCAGGCACGCCGCCGGCACGACACGGGGAGCGTAGGCGTGCTTCCGGCGCTGAGCG